>WFMU01000122.1 GCA_015488935.1 Flavobacteriaceae bacterium
ATAATTTTTATACTCAGTTCGTTATTTTCCGAATCTAAATCCATAACGATACTATCATTTTCTTTCAGTTTAGAATTAACAATCTTTTCTGCAAGAGCATCTTCAATATATTTTTGAATAGCACGTTTTAAAGGTCTAGCACCATATTGTTTATCGAACCCTTTTTCTACAATAAAATCTTTCGCTTCATCCGTTAAAGAAAGAGAATAACCAAGATTAGAAATTCGAGTTAATAACTTTTCAAGTTCAATATCAATAATTTTGTGAATATCTGCTTTTTCGAGTGTATTAAAGATAATCACATCATCAATACGATTTAAAAATTCTGGAGCAAAACTCTTTTTAAGTGCTTTTTCTAAAATTCCCTTTGCATGATCTTCTGCTTGTTTGTTTTTTGTAGCAGTACTAAATCCAACACCAGTACCAAAATCTTTTAACTGACGTGCACCAATATTAGAAGTCATAATAATAATTGTGTTTCTAAAATCAATTTTTCTACCCAAACTATCTGTGATAAAACCATCATCTAAAATTTGTAAAAGCATATTAAACACATCTGGATGTGCCTTTTCAATCTCATCCAATAAAACAACAGAATATGGTTTACGGCGCACTTTTTCGGTAAGTTGTCCTCCTTCTTCGTAACCAACATATCCAGGAGGAGCACCAACCAAACGCGAAATAGCAAATTTTTCCATATACTCACTCATATCAATACGGATAAGGGCATCTGCATTATCAAAAAGTTCACTAGCCAATACTTTTGCCAATTGCGTTTTTCCTACTCCAGTTTGACCTAAAAAGATAAAAGAACCAATTGGTTTATTTGGGTCTTTAAGTCCAACACGATTACGTTGTATGGCTTTAATAACCTTTTGAACAGCTTCGTCTTGACCAATAACTTTACCTTTTATTAAATTAGGCAATTCTGCCAAGCGACTACTTTCTGCTTCGGCAACTCTATTCACTGGAATTCCTGTCATCATAGAAACCACTTCTGCTACATTTTCTTCCGTTACCGTTTCTCTATTTAGTTTGGTATTTTCTTCCCAAATTTGCTGTTCATGTGCAAGTTCTTTCTCCACACGTTTTTCATCATCACGTAATTTTGCAGCCTCTTCATATTTTTGGCTTTTTACCACTTTATTTTTTAATTCTTTGATATTTTCTAACTGTTTTTCTAGCGATAATATTTGCTCAGGAACAACAATATTAGTAATATGAATACGAGAACCAGCCTCATCCATAGCATCAATAGCTTTATCTGGTAAAAAGCGGTCCGTCATATACCTATTGGTAAGTTTTACACAAGCCTCAATGGCATCATCTGTAAAAGTTACATTGTGATGATCTTCGTATTTACTTTTTACATTTTGTAAAATTTGTATCGTTTCTTCTACCGAAGTAGGCTCTACAATTACTTTTTGGAAACGGCGTTCTAAAGCACCATCTTTTTCAATATTCTGTCTAAATTCATCTAAAGTAGTTGCTCCAATACATTGAATATCGCCTCTTGCGAGAGCAGGTTTAAGCATGTTACTAGCATCTAACGAGCCAGTTGCACCACCAGCACCAACTATAGTATGTATTTCATCAATAAAAAGAATAATATCATCATTCTTTTCTAATTCATTCATAAGTGCTTTCATACGTTCTTCGAACTGACCTCTATATTTTGTACCAGCAACTAAACTAGCCAAATCTAAAGAAACAATACGCTTATTAAAAAGAATTCGAGATACTTTACGTTGAATAATTCGCAATGCCAACCCTTCTGCAATGGCACTTTTACCAACACCAGGTTCACCAATTAAAATCGGATTGTTCTTTTTTCTACGACTCAAAATTTGAGAGATACGCTCAATTTCTTTTTTTCTACCAACAACAGGATCTAATTTATTACTTTGTGCCAAAGCAGTTAAATCTCTACCAAAATTATCTAAAACTGGTGTTTTTGATTTTTGAATATTTACTTTTCCTGTAGGTTTTTTTTCAAACGGATTTCTTTGTCCTTCTGCTTCATCATCTTTTGGAAGTTCAAATATTGGATTACTAATAATCTCATCTTCTAAAAACAATTGACTAAAAACTGCTTTTACTTTGTTATAATCCAATTCAAATTTCTGTAAAAGCTTGGTGGTTGGGTCGTTCTCATTTCGTAAAATACAAAGCAGTAAATGCCCTGTATTTACCGAAGTACTTTTATATACTTTAGCTTCTAAAAAAGTTGTTTTTAGCGCTTTATCAGCTTGTTTTGTCAAATGCAAACTTTTATTCTCATTAATTTTAAATGTATCGGGATTTGCAGGGCTTAAAATCTCAATTTTTTTTCTTAAAAAAGCCGCATCTATATCCAATGCATTTAATATATCCATTGCCTTGCCTTCTCCTTTTCTGAGAATACCAAGCATCAAATGCTCTGTTCCTATAAAGTCGTGTCCCAAACGTAAAGCTTCTTCTTTGCTATATGCAATTACATCCTTTACTTTAGGTGAAAAATTTTCATCCATTTCATATTAAGTTTAAGTTGTAAAAGTAAGCGTTTTTTTTTATTTTTTTTAAATTTATTTAGAGAATTAACAGATGCTTAAGATAAATGTTAATTATTTTTATTTTTTGAAATACTAAAACCAAGATAAAACCCCTTCTAAATAATTG
>WFMU01000123.1 GCA_015488935.1 Flavobacteriaceae bacterium
ATTGTATTTCCTACTTGCCAAAAAACAATAGTCAAAGCACTATTTACATGACTTGCAATCTGTTTTTTACTTTGTTCAATTATAGAAGTAAGGTTATTTAATAAGATAGTATCTGTTTTTGATAAATTACTATTCATTTTTAGTCCTGTTGCTTAGCATGGTTTTAACTTTCCTCCACCAAATCTACTTCAACTTTTAAATTTTCAATAATAAATTTTTGTCTTTGTGGCGTATTTTTTCCCATATAGAACTCCAGTAATTCTGGAATTGGTTTGTCTTTGTCTAACATTACAGGATCCAAACGCATATCTTTACCTATAAAATGGACAAACTCGTTTGGCGATATTTCTCCAAGTCCTTTAAATCGTGTTATTTCTGGTTTCCCTCGCAAGGATTGTATGGCATTTTGTTTTTCTTCTTCGGAATAACAATAATGGGTTGTTTTTTTATCGCGAACTCTAAAAAGTGGTGTTTCTAAAATGTATAAATGGCCTTCTTTTATTACTTCTGGAAAGAATTGTAAAAAGAAAGTAATCAGCAGTAAACGAATATGCATACCATCGACATCTGCATCCGTAGCAATTACAATATTGTTATAGCGCAAATTTTCGATGCCGTCTTCAATATTAAGTGCTGCTTGTAAAAGATTAAATTCTTCGTTTTCATAAACAATTTTTTTGGTTAGTCCATAAGAATTTAAAGGTTTTCCTTTTAAACTAAAAACTGCTTGTGTGTTTACGTTTCGCGATTTTGTAATAGAGCCACTTGCCGAGTCTCCTTCGGTAATAAACAAGGTAGTATCTAGGTGGTTTTCTTTTTTCATATCACCAAGATGTACTCTACAATCGCGTAATTTTTTATTGTGTAAGTTGGCTTTTTTTGCTCTATCTCTTGCTAATTTTCGGATACCAGATAAATCTTTACGTTCTCGTTCTGCTTGTAATATTTTTTGCTGTATTTTACTTGCTGTATCTGGATTTTTATGTAAATAATTATCAAATTTTTGTTTTATAAAATCGTTGATAAACGTACGTACCGTAGGTAAACCGCCACCCATTTCGGTAGAACCTAATTTGGTTTTGGTTTGCGATTCAAAAACAGGCTCCATCACTTTAATACTAATTGCTGCTACAATAGATTTTCGAATATCCGAAGCATCGTAATTTTTACCAAAGAAATCGCGAATGGTTTTTACAATAGATTCTCTAAATGCATTTTGGTGTGTTCCTCCTTGGGTTGTATGCTGTCCGTTTACAAAAGAATGGTATTCTTCGTTATACTGTGCTTTACTGTATGTGATGGCAACTTCAATATCTTCTGCCAACAAATGTACAATAGGAAATAATTTAGATTCTTCGGCAATATTTTCATCCAATAAATCTTTTAAACCATTTTCCGAAAAGTATTTTTCTCCATTAAAAATGATGGTTAAGCCAGTGTTTAAATAAACGTAATTTTTAATCATTTTTATGATATACTCATTGCGATATTTAAACTTACCAAAGATAGTATCGTCGGGTGTAAAAGAAACTTTGGTACCTTTACGAAGCGAAGATTTTTCAATTTTACCATCCATAACTAATTCACCACGCTCAAATTCGGCAACTTTAGTTTTACTATCTCTAACAGATTGTACTCTAAAATTAATGGATAAAGCATTCACTGCTTTAGTACCAACACCATTTAAACCGACAGATTTTTTAAAGGCTTTGGAATCGTATTTACCTCCTGTATTCATTTTAGAAACAACGTCAACCACTTTTCCAAGTGGAATACCACGACCGTAATCACGTACGGTAATGGTTTTATCTCGTACAGCAATTTCGATGGTTTTACCAGCACCCATTACGTACTCATCAATAGAATTATCTAAAACTTCTTTAATTAAAATATAAATACCATCGTCTGGAGCAGAGCCATCACCTAATTTTCCAATATACATTCCCGGACGCATTCTAATGTGTTCTTTCCAGTCTAGCGAGCGTATATTATCTTCGGTGTATTTTGTTTCTTTTGCCATTAAATAAAGGTGTTAAGCGTAATTTCTTAGAATTGCTAATTTAAGAATTTTGCTCTTTTATTTTACGACGAATTTGAATAGTTATTAACAGGAAATTAAAAGGATTAAAAGGAAATAAAAGTTGGCTTTACTTAAAGTGTGAATTCGGTATAAAATTCAATTTACAGAAATCAAATAAGAGATAATATTTTATGCAAAAAGGATTGATTTGCCTTTGGGATTGTAAGTTGCAAAAAATAGTTTTGAATAAAAAATTTTAAAACTTTTTCTTTTCTAAAAAATTTCCGTTAGAATCGTAGGCACGCCATGTACGGACTTGTTTTCCTTCTTTAAAGCGTCCCTTTAGTTTAATTTCGCCATTTGGATAGTATTCTCTGTACCTACCGCTTCTTACGCCATCTTTAAGTCCTACTTTAATATGTGTAGAGCCATTAGGAAATCGGGAGATATATTCTTTAGCATTTAGGTCGTTTGGATAAATTGGTGCTACTTTAAAAAGGTCTTTTGTGCTAATACTAATTAAATTGGTATTTGTAGTTTCCGTTTTTGTATTTGCAGTTTCTGATGGTCCAATAGGAGCTTTGTCTTTAAATTGTTCTTTACTTTTTACCACAGCTGGATCTTGATAACTCACTACTAGTTTGCTTTCAAACATGTTGACATAGGGCGTTAGTTGAAATCCGATTTGTGGAAAACAAATGATGTAATCTTTATTTCGTTTTATTTGCTCTTTGGTTGCTTTATCTGCAAGTGCATACAGATTATCGTATAAAATAGGTGTATTTATGTAAGTAAAGACACTAGATTTTTTATCGAAATAGTTGTTAAAATCTTTAAAATCTTCAGATTTATCTAAGGTTTCTTTTGCAACATAGTTATCAATGATACTTTTTAAGGTATTTGGATGGTTACTAAAAATTACGTAATTGTCTATTATTGTAAAATATGGTTTATCAAATTTTTCAAACACATTGCCAAGTAACAGTCTAAAAAAACCTTTAATCGACATAAATTGTATTTGGTAATTTTTGTAATCGACTTGTTTAAATTTAACAGGTGTTTTCTTTTTTATTTGTTTTACAATAAAATCTAAATTGGTTTTTGCTTTATTTTTATTGGTAACTTTAAGTACTATTGCCATTTCATTTTTACCTTTGGTATAAACAGGAGGCAATTGTAAAAATGCAATTTCATCATCAACCCACGAAATAAAATTATCTTTAATATTAATTTTTAGATAATTTTCAACTTTATCTAAATTATCTTGGTATGTTTTAAATTTTGCAGGATTTTCTTTTTGGATACTTTCAAAATTTTTATAGAATTCTGCAAAGCTATCAAATGCATAACTTAGGTATAAAGCGGTACGCTTGGGAGCAACTTTAGCAATAGTACGATGCCCTTTTCCAGATTTTTGTAATGCTTTTAGGTAACTAGCAGTACTTTCGTTTGTATTGGTATATCCATCAGCAATCATAACATTATTTCGCTGTAAATCAAAATGAAAACCAGAATAAACTAAACTTTTACTTAAATCTTTAATTATTTTGTTTGGTTGGTCTGAAAAGCATTTTATATAATCATCAATATAGTTGTATTGTGCATATACTCTAAACATTTTATCGTAGCCAACTTTTTTGTTGATTTCAATAAAATTTAAGTCTCTACCAATTACAGGCTCTTGGTATTGGTCAATTGAATTTTCTACTAAAGTATGTACATAAGAAGCAATTATTTGATTTTCAATAAAAGAAACATATAAGGTTTCTCTACTTTTTTTATCGTAAATTTCTGTTATGGTATGTTGGTGGTACATGCGTTTATTTATTCGATAATCGTCACTTATAAAGCTGTCTAAATGATTTTTTAACAGATTTAGTTTGGATATTTTTTGTAAATCTGCAATGTATAAAAGTCCGTATTTTTTGTGTTTATAAACATGTACCGAAATAAGTAACGAGCGATTTCCGATAAAATCGATTAAGGGTTTTTTTTTATTAAAAATACCATCGATACTATTTAAACTTTTGGTTAAATCTTTAAAATAGGTATTTGTTTGTAAGTGTTTCCATATATCACTACTACTAATATCTTCCCAATTATCAATTGGTTTTTGTGTTTCCACTACTAAAACGGCATCTTTTGGTACAAGGTAAATGCCTTGTAAATTATTTGTAGGAGCAAGGAAGAAAATATATGCTTGATAGGCTACATATCCAATTAATAGTAGAAGGGCAATTATAAATATCTTTTTTTTCATGGAGAACAATATATTCTAAAAAGTTGTTAATTCGTACTAAAAAAT
>WFMU01000124.1 GCA_015488935.1 Flavobacteriaceae bacterium
GTATTTTAGAAGAATTTACTGGAATACACTGTAGCTTTTGTCCACAAGGACATGCTATTGCTAATACTATTAAAAGCAACAATCCAGACACATTTTATATCATTAATATTCATACAGGAGGCTATGCAGTTCCAGGGAATGGAGAGCCAGATTTTAGAACTCCTTTTGGAAGTGCAATTGCAGGTCAGTCTGGTCTTACAGGTTATCCTTCTGGAACGATAAATCGTCATGTATTTTCTGGTTTAGCAACAGCTATGGGAAGAGGCTCTTGGGAGAATTCATTTAATCAACTAAAAACACAAAGCTCTTATTTAAATGTTGGTGTTGAGGCTGAAATAAATATTGCTACTAGAGAAATTACCGTACATACAGAAGTGTTTTATACAGGAAATTCTCCTGTAAATACAAATTTTTTAAATGTTGCCTTGTTACAAAATCATACTGCTGGACCACAATCGGGAGGTAATGCAGGAAACAACTACGATCATAATCACCGTTTAGTACATCTGTTAACAGGTCAATGGGGAGAAGCAATTACTACAACAGGAATCATGTCATTTGTTGATAGAACAATTACATATACCGTTCCAATTGAATATAATGGTGTTTATGTAGATATGAATCAATTAGAAGTAGTTTCATTTGTAACAGAAACTCATCAAGAAATTGTTTCTGGAAAAGGAGCACCTGTTACAACTACAGGTACGTTGTTACAAAACGATGCAAATTTATATCAAGTAGGTATTTCTAAAGGTAATTGTAATTTGCTAATTAGTCCAGATTTTTCAATATATAATGCAGGACAAACACCGATTACATCGTTAGCTATAGAATATACAATAAATGGAGGAGCAACTCAAACCTATAATTGGACAGGTTCTATACCTTCATTAGGTACTACAAAAGTAACCTTACCGCAGAGTGCTTTGAATCTTTTAAATTCAAATTCGGTAGAAGTAACAATAACCAACTCGGATGGAAATATAGGCAATAACACTTCTACAAAAACTTTTACAAGAGATGAGTTTTTGCCAGAAACAGCAGAAGATATACACGTATTTATAGCAACGGATAATTGGGGATATGAGCTAACATGGAATATAAAGAATTCGTCTGGAGTAGTCGTAGCAAGTGGCGGTGGAGATGGAACAAACGGTAGTCCAGGCTCTTATGCAAATAATACTACTGTTACCGAAGTTTACCATCTTCCACAAGATTGTTATTTGTTAAGGGTAAATGATGCTTACTCTGATGGAGGAAATGCTGTGGTAATTAGAACAACAGACGATCAAAATGTAACCTATGTTGCTGGAGGTTATGGAGCAGGTGATGATGTATCTTTTAAAACATCTAGTACTGCGGCAGTTGCAACCCATATTTTTAAAGAAGTAGAATTTTATCCAAATCCAGCAAAAGGAGAAATTACTTTTGTTCAAGCAAAAGATTTAGATATTTCTATTTATAACGTTTTTGGTAAAGAAGTTTATCATTCTACCTTATTATCAAACAGCGAGAATGTTAACTTATCAAATTTAGCATCTGGCGTATATATGGTAAATATATCAAATAAAGAGAAAAAAGAAATTAGAAAATTAATATTAAAATAGATTTAAAATGAAAAAAATAAAGAGTATTTTACTGTTTGTAATGGTAGTAGTTGTTTTTTCATCATGTAAGAAAGATGAAGTAGAAGAGCAAATAATTAATAATGCCGATAATTATAAGGTTGTTGTTGATGGTGTTGAATTGAGTGATAATGCAGAGAAAATATATCATGCAATAGGCGATGCAGGTAATATGGAATTGTCTATCAAAAATATTTCTTCGGAATCAATTAATTTAAAGATGAAAGTAGTATCGATTACTGGAAATTATTCTGGAGTAGGTGGAAGTATGAATTTTTGTATTGGAAGTTGTTATACATTTGTTGAAGAAGGAAAATCATATCCAATAAATGAAATATATACACTTGGAGCAGGACAAACTTCACAACAAGGAGCTGTGCATGTTCAAAATTTGGATGACAGAAGTGGCGATTTAACTTTTAAAATTAAATTATTTCAAGTAGATGGTAGTGGAAATGAATTAACGTCAAAAAAATCAATAACGTTTACTTACAAATACGTAACACCATAATAAATTAAAAATAAATTAAATATTTTAATAGATGGCTGTAAATATTTTATATATTTGCAGCCATTTTAAAAACCATAAAATTATGTTTGTGAAGGGAGGTGCCTTGATATGTTAATCATTCCAGTAAAAGACGGAGAAAATATCGATAGAGCGTTAAAACGTTTTAAAAGAAAATTCGACAGAACAAAAACAATGAAAAAACTACGTGAGCGTAAACAGTTTACAAAACCTTCAGTGTTAAATCGTCAACAAAAAATGAAAGCACAATACGTTCAACGTAAAAAAGCAACAGAAGAATAATAAATATTCTAAATAAATTTAAAATCGTTAGTTTAAGCAAAAAAATAGTAAATTTGTTTATCTAACGATTTTTTTATGAAATTAATTCAGGCATTTTTAGAATATCTTTTGTTAGAAAAAAAATACGCAAAACACACGATAATTTCGTATCAAAATGATTTAGAATCATTTTTAAATTTTTTAGAAACAACTTATGGAATGGCTTCGTTAAAAGAAGTCAATTATGCACAAATTAGATCGTGGATAGTTTTATTAGTATCCGAAAAAAAATCCAATAGAACAGTAAATAGAAAAATGAGTACATTAAAAACATTCTATAAGTTTTTAATAAAAACAAAACAAATTACCGAAAATCCATTACAAAAACACAAATCGTTAAAAGTGCCAAAACGAGTAAACGTGCCTTTTAATAAAAAAGAGATAGAAGAAGTGTTGCAAAACCTAGAAATAGAAAAAGGATTTATACCACTAAGAGATAAATTAATAGTAGAGCTATTTTACGCAACAGGAATACGAAGAAGTGAATTGATAAACCTAAAAATAAAAGATGTAGATTTTATACAAGGAACGATAAAAGTATTAGGCAAAAGAAATAAAGAAAGGTACATACCATTGTTACAAGTTTTATATAAATCAATACAAAATTATTTAGTAGTTAGAAGAGAATATGTACAAGATAATGATTATCTGTTTATTACAAAAAAAGGGAATAAACTTTACGGAACACTTGTATATCGAGTAATAAATAACTATTTTAGTACTGTGTCATCTAAAGTAAAAAAGAGTCCGCATGTAATGCGTCATGCATTTGCAACACACCTACTTAACGAAGGTGCAGACTTAAATTCGGTAAAAGAATTACTTGGACATGCAAGTTTGGCTTCAACGCAAGTCTATACAAATAATAGTTTAAAAGAATTAAAAAATGTGTATAACAGAGCTCATCCTAGGAGTTCAACTAAAAACTAAAATCTTATGAAAGTATATGTGCAGTCAGTAAATTTTAATATGGATAAAGATTTAAAAACCTACATAGAAGACAAAGTAGGGGTGTTAAATAAATTTTATGATAAAATAATAGCAGCAGAAGTTTTTTTAAAAGTGCAAAAAACAAGCGATAAAG
>WFMU01000125.1 GCA_015488935.1 Flavobacteriaceae bacterium
AGCAGATAGTGTATATACTATTTATGAATTAGCAAAAAATGCAACCGAACAATTACTTAAAAAAGAAACCTTATTAGATGCAGGAAAAGATGCCGAAGGAAATAAATTAAACTACGGATTAGCAAACGAAATTGTAATAAACAAAACAACCGTAGCAGCAATAAAAAACACGTATGTTGATGATAAAGCATGGTTTGCATCTACAATAGCAAATTCTGGAGATGGACAAGGTGGAGATATAGAAAATGATAAAAAATCGTGGTTGACCTTTGGAAACAGAGACAGAGCATTAGCAAAAAAAGGATTTAGTATCGCAGCACCATCCTTAAAGTTAACCGAAGGACCAAGAAAAATAGAAATAACACTTAAATATAACGAGTTAAATACAAATTTTGGAAATAAAGATTTAAAAGAAATTTTTAAAGTAGAACATACAGGAGAAAAAGAATGGATTATTGTAGATAAAAGTAAATTTACAATTACAATAGAAAAAGAAAAGTTAGAATTTAAAATATCTTTTGATGAAACAGAAGAGAAAATTGAAAATTACAACAAAGAAATTCATCAAGGAAATTACAACACAAACCATCCGATATTTAGAATAACATTTGATACGGAAGCAGAAAATCAAGAACTATCTTTTGATTTTTACAAGCATTTATTAGAAAACACCTTACAAGATATAGAGATAAATACTACAGCAATATATTCGTCAAATATAGAAGTTAGAAACGATTTAGGAAAAATAAATTTAGACAATCCATTTTTTCCATTTGGGCCACAAGCAAAAAAGAATGCAAAACTAAAAATAGGTGCACAAGAATGGGTTGGTAAAAACATAAATGGTATAGAATTAACATTACAATGGAAAGATTTGCCAGTAAATTTAGAAACGTATTATGCATATTATATAAAAAATCGAACTTTAAGTAAGAATAAAAAAACACCTCTTGTTAAAATCAATGGATTAGATAAAGTAACGGAAATAAAATATGTATATGGTAAATACGGAACAAATAGATTTAATGTTTATCAAAGTAATATAGAAAACAATAGAGTAAAGATTAACCAAATAACAGCAAATGACAAAAAAGATATAGGAGAAAAAGTAGCTTTGTTTAACGATAAAAATCAAAGTATATTTAATAGTTTTTTAGCATCTGGAGCAACCTATTTACCAAAAGAAACAGATAAATATATAATACAATTAGCCTTAGAAAACAGTTTTTTACACGAAGAATATGCAAAAATATATACGTACAGAGCAATAAGAAAAAAAACATTACCTAACGAACCATATACACCAGAAGTAGAAAAATTAAAGGTAAAAATAAATACAAACGAAACGCTTGTTAAGTCTCAAATTGAACTATTTCACGAGTATCCTTTTGGAATAAAAAGAGAAGTTATAACAAATAATACCATACCAAGACTAGAAAATGGAGGACAACTATTTATAGGATTAAACAATACTGTTGAAGACCAAAATGTACAATTACTATTTCAGATAGAAGAAGGCTCTGAAAATCCAGATGCAATAGAAAAATTAGGAAACCTAAAAACAACGGTACTATGGCAATATCTTAAAGACAATACGTGGCATAATTTTAAACCAAATTATTTACTAAAAGACGAAACAGACAATTTCTTAAAAACAGGATTGGTAAAAATTACCATCCCAAAAGCTTGTAAAAATAATAGCTTGTTTGCAGAAGATTATTTTTGGATACAAGCAAAAATTAACACCGCTTATGATACGGTTTCAAAAATTGTAAATATACATGCACAAGCTATAGATGCTACTTTTGTAAACAATAACAATACATTAGAACATTTAGAAAACGGATTAACAGCAAAAACCATATCAAAATTAGAACAACGTTTAGCAAGTATCAAAAAAATTGAACAACCTTATACGTCTTTTAACGGAATTCCGAAAGAAAGTGATTTGGATTTTTACCGTAGAGTAAGTGAAAGACTAAGACATAAAAATAGAGCAATAACCGTTTGGGATTACGAGCATTTAATACTACAAGAATTTACGTATTTACATAAAATAAAATGTTTAAATCACAGCACAAGAACAAGTTTTAATGCGCCTGGAAACGTACTATTAGTGGCTGTACCAAATATTATAAATCAGAATGTTTATGATATATACCAACCAAAACTAAGTCAAGCAAAATTAAATGCCATAAAAAATTATGTAAATAAACTAAATACTTTACAGGTTGATGCGGAAGTGATTTCGCCACAATACGAACCTGTAAAAATAACTTTAAAGGCAGCTTTTAAAGACGGTTTAGACGCAAATCATTATACAAAACAATTAAAAATAGATATTGCAGCATATTTATCGCCTTGGGCATTTGATAAAAATCAACCTATACCATTCGGAAATGCCATGTATTATAGTGAAGTCATTTATTTTATAGAAAACTTAGCATACATAGATTATGTAAAAGATTTTAAAATGTCTCATAAAAATAAAACAAAAGAAAAAATAATACCAACCGATCAAAAAAGTATTTTAACCACAGTAGAACCAACAGAACACGAAGTAGAAGCAATAATTACAAGTTTATGTCAAGCATAAGTGAACATATAACCATACCAAAAGAAGTCAATTACGGCAACGATTTAGATTTTACTTATTTAAGAAATCTAGGGCAGCAGTATATAGAAGACTTGAGCAGAAAATTGTTTACAGATTACAATATTCATGACCCAGGAATTACCATGTTGGAATTGGTTAGTTACGCAATAACAGACATTGGATTACGAATTGACCAACCAGTAGAAAACATAGTAGCTTCTAAAACAAATAATTTTGTAAAGATGCATGAGCAGTTTAAATCTGCCAAAAATATTTTAACCTGTAAACCAGTTACAGCAATAGATTACAGAAAATTATTTGTAGATATAAAAGGTGTAAAAAACTGTTGGTTAGCAAAATACGAATTACCACTTTATGTAGAATGTAATGAAGAAGCTCCAAAAATAGAATTTACACCATTTGCAGAAACAACGCATAATACAGAAGAAATAAAAATTAATGGACTATATACTATTTTAGTAGATTTTGAAGAAGGAGAAGCTTATGATAAATCGGAAATTAAAGCAACTATTTTTGAAAAATACCATAAAAATAGAAACTTATGTGAAGATTTGGTAGAAGTAGAAGAAGTACCAAAACAATACATTCAGGTATGTGCAGAAATTCAATTAGAAAATGAAGCCGATGAAGAATATATAGATGCACAAATACAATGGATTGTTAGCAAATATTTATCGCCAACCATACATGTGTTTTCTTTAAAAGAAATGTTAGATAAAAACCTAACCACAGACCAAATATTTGAAGGACCAGTATTAGAAAATGGATTTATTACCAATGACGAGTTAGAAAAATCTGAACTACGTAAAGAAGTACGATTATCAGACATCATTAATTTAATAATGCAAATAGAAGGTGTAAAACTGATAGAAGATATAAGTATAAATAATTGTGTAAAAGAAGAAGAAACAATTACAGCACCATCTGATCCTTGGATTATTTGTGTAGCAAAAAACCATTTACCAGTATGGTGTAGTAAAAGCTCACTTAAATATAAAAAAGGATTTATACCAGTTGGCATAGAAAAAACAAGAGTAACGGAATTTTTAGAACAATTTAAACAAGAAGAAAAAGACAATCAACAAAAAAAGTATGATGATTTACCAATGCCATTAGGCAAATATACCAAGTTAGAATACCATACAATACAACACGATTTACCAGAAAATTATGGCATTTCAACCTATGGTTTACCTAGTAATGCAAGTAAAGAACGCAAAGTACAAGCAAAACAATTACAAGCATATTTATTATTTTTCGACCAAATATTAAGCACCTATTTTTCGCAGTTAGAGAACGTAAAAACCTTGTTAAGTCAAGACGAAAATTTACAAAAAACCTACTTTTTTAAAGCTGTAGAAGGAATTGATGGTATAGAAACATTAGTAAACGATTATACCAATTATAAAAATAATGTAGAAAATATTATTGGTAGTTTAGAAGATTTTA
>WFMU01000126.1 GCA_015488935.1 Flavobacteriaceae bacterium
ATAAAATACGTTAAAATATTGTAGTTTTACAAATTATGCACAAATACTTTTTTTTTATACTAGTACTTATAAATACCAATCTTTTTTCGCAAATAGATTATAGCGATGATTGGGAAGATTTTTATTCTTACAACAATGTAAAAGACTTTAAACTCATCGATAACAAAATTTATGCTATTGTAGATAATGCTGTATTTATTTATGATTTAGACACAAAAAAAAGCACCAAAATATCTTCTGTACACGGTCTTTCAGGCGAAACAACCTCCTCTTTTTATTATAGTAAAACAACCAAAAAATTAATAATTGGCTACACAACAGGATTAATTGAAGTAATAAATAACGATGGTAGCATACATGTATCAAACGATATCGAACGATTAACCATTGCAGGTTCCAAGCAAATAAATCACATTACAGAATACAACAATAAACTCTATTTATCTACTGCATTTGCCGTGATAGAATATGATATTGCAAACCTACAATTTGGCGATACATTTTATATTGGTGCAGGTTCAACAGCCATAAACATCCATCAAACTATTGTATTTGACAACACCATTTATGCAGCAACAGAAAACGGTATTTACTACGCAGATATTGCCGACCCATTTTTAATAGATTTTAATAATTGGCAGCAACCACAAGGCAATTTTGCGGCAAATTTTACAGCCTTTACCATGTATAACAACCAATTATTTACCGCAAGAAACAATACATTATACCAGATAACGCCTCCAAATACATTGCAAAGTATTCGTACTTTTCCTAGTAATATAGTTAACCTGAACGCCTCTGAAACTTATTTAAACGTCTCCTTAATTAGCGAAGCATATACATTAGACCAAAATCTTAATCAAGTAAACCTTGCAAGTACTACAACGGACTTTAATTTTGAACTGCATAACGCTTTTGCACAAAATCAGACCATCTATTTAGCCACTAAAAAATTTGGAATTTTATCCAAATCCTTTCCAGAAACAAACTATAAAGAAATTCATCCAGAAGGACCACTTTTTAACGATATATATTCTATAGAAGTGCAAGATAATAATCTTTGGGTTGTATATGGTGCACAAGACTATGCAACTTACAACTTTACCAATACCAAAAAAGGATTTAGTCATTTTAATGGTACAAATTGGATAAATACAATATATGATAACACAATACCAAGAGATTTAGTTGACATTACAATTAAACCAAACAATAATAATAGTGCATACATAAGTTCGTGGCAAAAAGGATTATTAGAAGTCGTAGATGACCAAATTGTAAATCGTTATGACTATGCAAATAGCGGTTTAGAAAACGGTGTTTTTTGGAGCGATTTAACTCTTGTTAGTGGCTCCGTTTTTGATACCGAAGGCAATCTTTGGGTTACTAATAGCTATGTTTCGGACAAAGTAAAAAAATTAGATACAAATGGCAATTGGACATCCTATAATTTTAATGACGTTATTGATGGCGCTAGCGCTTATGGTTTAGGAGAAATTAGTATTGATAACAGCGGAAACAAATGGATTGCCACAAGAGATTATGGCGCTTTAGTATTAAGTAAAAATGGAAATTTTAAAAAATCGCTTACAACCATACCAAACAAAGGAAATTTACCCTTTAACCTAGTAAAAACTATTGCCGCAGATAAAAATAATAGAATTTGGATTGGTACCATAAAAGGATTAGTGCGTTTCGATAATGTATCTCGTTTATTCAATTCCGAAAATTACCAAGCCAAGCCAATCATCATAAAATTAGAAGGAGGAACAGACGAAAACCAAGGGCAAATTTTATTAGGAGAACAACCAATTAATACCATTGCTATAGATGGTGCTGATAATAAATGGTTTGGAACTGCCAATAGTGGCGTACTTGGTACTAATCCAAGTGGACAAAAAACACTACATCTATTTAATAAAGACAATTCGCCCTTACCATCTAACCAAATTGTTAAAATACGTGTAGATGATAGTACTGGTAAAGTATATTTTGCAACCTCCAAAGGAATTGTTGTTTTTAATAATAACGTTTCTCCCTTTGGCGAAACATTGGGCGATACCTACGCATTTCCAAATCCATCTACAAAAGACAATGAGTTTATTACCATTGATGGTAGAAATGGCACACACTTACCACGAGGAACAAATGTTAAAATTTTAGATAGCGCAGGTTATTTAGTACACGAGACAAATGTAGTAGAAGGTATCGAAGTAAAAGGTGGAAAAGTAATTTGGAATAAAACAAATTTAGCTGGTAAAAAAGTAAGCTCTGGAATTTATATTATTCTGCTCACTTTACCAGATAAAAGTGAAACATCCATCACAAAAGTTGCCATAATCAATTAACCATGATTGAATCTACCAAAGCAATTGTATTAAATACCATAAAATTTCAAGATACAAGCCTTATTGTTAAATGCTATACGCAAAAAGGTATTAAATCGTATTTGGTAAAAGGCGTACTATCCAAGAAAGCAAAAAAAATAAAACCAGCTTACTTTCAACCATTTACATTATTAGATATTGTAGCAAACCACAATAATAAAGGAACCTTAAACTACATTAAAGAAGTACAAGTATATCATCCATTTCATTCCATACCAACAGACATCCATAAGAGCTCTATTGCCTTGTTTTTGGCAGAAATACTAAGCTATGCTTTAAAAGAAGAAGAAGAAAATAGTCAATTATACCAATATTTAGAAACTGCCTCAATATGGCTAGACACACATCCAAAAACAGCCAACTTTCATTTATTATTTTTAGTAAATTTAACAAAATATTTTGGCTTTGCAATAAAAAAGCCTAAAAAGGGTGATTTATTTTTTAACTTACAAGAAGGTTGTTTTACCTTTCATAAACCAATGGCAAATTATGTTTCTGGCGAAAATTTAACACTCCTAAAATCCATTATCGGCATAAATTTTGATGCTATTTCTAAGATAGAATTTAATGCTAAATCTAGGCAAACCATATTAGAGGTATTAATTCAATATTTTACATTACATTTGCCTGATTTTAGAAAACCCAAATCGTTAGAAATATTACAGACGATTTTTAGATAAAAACGTGTTGTTTTGAAGAGTATTTTTATCCTTTTATTGTTTGCAACAAGTGTAGTAACTGCACAAAAAATTATCGTTTTAGATAAAACAACTGGCGACCCAATTGCTAATGTTACAGCCTACAACACTAAAAACAAAAAACATTGTGTTTCGGATATTAATGGCGTTCTAGATCTTGCACAATTCAATAATACAGAAACCATCTACTTTCAACATTTATCGTACAGCGATTTTGAAAGCAGTAAAAAAGCATTACAAAAATCTAAAAAAATATATTTAATTGCCAAATCCATGGCTTTAGAAGAAGTTTTTTTATCTGTAAGTAAAAAGAAAGTAAAACGAAATAGGATTGCTCAAGAAATTAGTACATTTTCGCAAAAAGACATTCTAAAATCTGCTCCACAAACGGCAGCAGATATGTTGGCTGAAATCCCCGGAATTAAAGTCCAAAAATCACAATTTGGAGGTGGTAGCCCTGTGCTTAGAGGCATGGAAGCAAATCGTGTTTTGTTAGTTATCGATGGTGTTCGAATGAATAATGCTATTTATAGAAAAGGGCATTTACAAAACTCCATAAGTGTTTCTCCAAACATACTAGAACGTACCGAGATTGTATTTGGACCATCATCTGTAATATATGGCTCCGATGCCTTAGGAGGTGTTATACATTATTATACAAAACAACCAAAACTGAATAAAACTTTTCGTGCAAAACCATCGTTTTTAGCAAGATATAGTACGGTAAATAATGAAATTACAGCAAATGCTGCGGTAGAAATTCAAACAAAAAAAATAGCCTCTTTTACGAGTATTTCTAGAAGTGAATTTGGCGATTTAAAAATGGGCAAAAACAGAAAACACGGTTATAAAAATTGGGGTTTACAAACTACATACTCAAATAATACCGAAGATTATTACAATCCGAATAGTGTAACTAACAGCGATGCCGAAAAACAAAAAAATATTGGTTTCTCGCAATGGGATTTTATGCAAAAAATATTCGTTCCCTTTTCTAAAAAAACCAATTTTAACATTAATCTTCAGTATAGTAAATCCTCAGAAATTCCTAGATTTGATAAATTAACACAAAAAACTTCCGATGGTAAATTAAAATTTGCAGAATGGCGCTACGGACCACAAAAAAGGCTTTTAGCAGCATCACAATTAAAGCTAAATCCAAACAAAAAATGGGTGAAAAATGGTACCATAACCTTGGCATATCAGAATATTAAAGAATCTCGAATTCAACGAAAGTTTGGTAGTTTAAGACGTTCGCAAAGAAATGAAAATGTAGATGTTTTTAGTATTAATATAGATTTGGCTGCTCCTATTACAAAAAATAATAATCGGCTTTTATCTTACGGAACAGAGTTTACCTACAATAGTATTTACTCCTCTTCTGAAGGAAAAATATTAGAAGTTAATGGAAATCAAATAACAGGAATTAGCAATCGTTTTACAGTACAAACAAGATATCCAGACGGTGGAAGTAGCTATATGAGTTCTGCTTTTTATGCGGATTACAGACAAGATATTAGTCGCCGTGAAACACTAAATACAGGTATTCGATTTACAAATACTGTGCTTAATGCCAGATGGAAAGATAATACTTATATTGTATTGCCAAACACCAAAATAAATTTGTATAATTCTGCAGTTACCGCAACAATTGGTTATGTTTTTAGACCAAATAATAACATCCAATTTAATACGGTAATATCTTCAGGATTTCGATCGCCAAACATTGATGATATTGGTAAAATTAGAGAAAAAAGAGGCTATGTTTCTGTTCCTAATATTTATTTAAAGCCAGAACATGTTTATAATGCAGAAATCGGTATTATAAAGTATTTTAATCATAAAAAATCAAATTTTAGCTTTACAACTTACTACACTTTACTAAATAATTATATTGCAAGAGAGGCTTTTAACTTAAACGGAAGTGCAACCATTGTTTACGATGGAGAGACCGTAAAAACCATTGCAAATGTAAATAAAGGAACTGCTTACATTTACGGAGGAACTATTAGTTATAATGGAAAAATAAGTCCTCATTTTTATACCAAACTCGCTACAACATATACTAAAGGAAAAACCTACGATACAAAATTACCACTATCTTCAATACCTCCACTTTTTGGTATGTTAGAATTACGATATATCAACCAAAAATGGGAAACTAGCCTCAACTTTATATTTAATGCAAAAAAGAAATTTACAGATTATAATTTAGCTGAAGGAATAGATAACATTGAACAAACACCCTTTAATACACAAACTGGTAAATATGATATTGGAAATCCTGCATGGCAAACTTTTAACTATAAACTAAAATACCAAACTAGTAAAAAAATAAATCTTCTTTTGCATATTTCTAATATTTTTGACCAACATTATAAAGAATTTGCATCTTCTATAAGTGCCCCAGGAAGAAACTTTTCATTTAGTATTGTACGTAGTTTTTAAAAACCAACCAATAATTTTTAGAACTTTAAACGAGCTACAATACCAATTACAAAGCAAAACACGCTATATAAATCATATTTTTATTTCGCATTGAGCGATTCCAATGTGTTTTACTATAACTCGCTATGAGGTCAGGAAAATTATTTTGAAGGATTTTTAATGTTTTAACTTCGTTTGTTGCAAAGTCGTTTTAGCTTGTGTAAAGTTGTTTTGGTAAAACAACTTTACACATATACTTTTAATATCTTTAATATTTTGGTTTGTTTGGCAAAACGACTTAGCAATAAACTTTAATATCTGTAATGTTCTGGCTTATATGGACCTTCTACATTAACCGAAATATAATCTGCTTGGTCTTTACGAAGTTCGGTTAGTTCTACTCCTATTTTTTCTAAGTGTAAACGTGCTACTTTTTCATCTAAATGTTTTGGTAACATATATACTTTATTTTCGTATTTATCGGAATCTTTCCACAGTTCTAATTGTGCTAATGTTTGGTTGGTAAACGAGTTACTCATAACAAAACTTGGATGTCCTGTTGCGCATCCTAAGTTTACTAAACGACCTTCGGCTAATAAAATAATTTCTTTATCGTTAATAGTATATTTATCTACTTGTGGTTTAATTTCTACTTTGGTATTTCCATAGTTTTCATTTAACCAAGCTACATCTATTTCATTATCAAAATGTCCTATATTACAAACAATAGTTTTGTCTTTCATCGCTTTAAAATGATGTCCTTGCACAATATCTTTATTTCCTGTTGTAGTAATAATAATATCTGCTGTTCCGATAACGGTTTCTAATTTTTTCACTTCAAAACCGTCCATTGCTGCCTGTAGTGCACAAATTGGATCGATTTCTGTTACAGTAACAATAGAACCTGTTCCTGCAAAAGAAGCTGCTGTTCCTTTACCTACATCGCCATATCCACAAACAACTACTCTTTTTCCTGCCAACATAATATCGGTTGCTCTACGTATGGCATCTACGGCAGATTCTCTACATCCATATTTATTATCGAATTTAGATTTTGTTACCGAGTCGTTTACATTTATTGCTGGCATTGGTAAGGTTCCATTTTCTACTCTTTCGTATAAACGGTGTACACCTGTGGTTGTTTCTTCGGATAATCCTTTAATTCCTGCTGCTAATTCTGGATATTTATCTAAAACCATATTGGTTAAATCTCCACCATCATCTAAGATTAAGTTTAGTGGTTTTTTATCTTCTCCAAAAAATAATGTTTGTTCTATACACCAATCAAATTCTTCTTCTGTCATTCCTTTCCATGCATAAACTGAGATTCCTGCTGCCGCTATTGCTGCTGCTGCTTGGTCTTGTGTAGAGAATATATTACAAGAACTCCAAGTTACCTCAGCACCTAATGCTACTAAAGTTTCAATTAAAACTGCTGTTTGGATGGTCATGTGCAAACATCCTGCAATACGTGCTCCTTTTAATGGTTGCTCGTCTTTATATTCTTCTCTTAAACTCATTAATCCCGGCATTTCTGCTTCTGCTAATGCAATTTCTTTTCTTCCCCAATCTGCAAGACTAATATCTTTTACTTTGAATTTTGTGTATGTGCTTGTGTTTGTACTCATAATTTTGTTTTCTTTGTATATTTGTGGCAGTAAAACTTAATTTACTATTTACGTGGCTGCAAAGCTACAAAATAAGTCCGATATATAAATGCCTATTTACAAAACCATAACACCTAATAAAAATACTAACGTTTTAGTTTGGAAAATTGAGGAAGATTTGTCTTTCTTAGAAGCTATTTATCTGAACGATAATAGTAAAAATCGCCTTGCCAAAATGAAATCTGAAATACATAAAAAAGGTTTTTTAAGCGTACGTCATTTACTTGCTGCTTTGGGTTATTCAGATAAAGATTTGTTTTATACCGAAGATGGTAAACCTCATTTAAAAGATGGAAAACGAATTTCTATTACACATTCTTTTCAGTTTTCTGCAATTATTGTAAGCAATCAAGTTATTGGTATTGATATTGAAAAAAATAGAGAAAAAATTATTCGAATTGCCGATAAATTTGTTGGTAATGAAGCTGATTTCCTCCGTAAAGAAAATTTAGTAGAGCAGCTTACTGTTATTTGGGGAGCGAAAGAGAGTTTGTTTAAAATCCATCCAGATGGTGGTCTTTTATTTAAACATCATTTACCTATTGAAAAATTTGAATTAAAAGATTATAAAACAAAAGGCTGGATTAAAAAGGATAATTTTTACGAAGTATTTACCATTTATTTTGAACAGTTTGATGGTTTTACTTTAGTGTATGCCTTGGATTGATAACCACCAAACATGATTAGATAATATGAATTTAAAACTTAGAAAATTAGAATTGTCCGATGCAACTCGTTTAGCAGAACTTGCTAATAATAAAAAACTTTGGTTAAATATGCGCGATAGTTTTCCGTATCCATACAACGTAGAGGATGCTACAAACTTTATTAATTTTGCAAATGAAGATAATGGAAATCCTATTTTTGCTATTATTTACAATAATGAGCTTATTGGTTCTATTGGTTTGCACAAACAAGAAGATATTAATCGCTATTCGATGGAATTAGGTTATTGGATTGGCGAACCGTACTGGAATAAAGGTATTGCTACCAATGCAGTTGCTTTAATTATTGAATTTGGTTTCCTTAATTTGGATATAAATCGAATTTTTGCAAGTACTATCGAATCAAATTTAGCATCTTCTAGAGTTTTAGAAAAAAATAATTTTACCTTTGAAGGCGTTTCTAGAAAATCGGCATTTAAAAATAATGTGTTTCTAGATGAATATAAATTTTCCCTTTTAAAAGATGCATACTAAAATTTTAGATTATATATACCAAGCCAAACAGAAAAACGAAAAATTACTCGCTATTCTACTCGACCCTGATAAAATTGAATTAGAGAAACTAGCTTTGGTAGTCAAAAAAATAACCAATGCCAAGGTTCATTTAATTTTTGTTGGTGGTAGTTTATTATTTAAAAATGTACTAGATGCATTTGTTAAAATAGTAAAAGAAAATACCAATTTACCGGTACTTTTATTTCCGAGTAATGCCATTCAGATTACTAATAATGCAGATGCTATTTTATTTTTACAATTAATTTCTGGGCGAAATTCAGAGTATTTAATCGGTAATCAGGTTATTGCAGCTCCGTTATTAAAACAGACAGATTTAGAGGTGATTTCTACTGGTTATTTGCTTATTGAAAGTGGTAGAGAAACTACTGCTTCGTATATTAGCAATACTAAACCCATTCCATCACATAAACCAGAAATTGCTATGGCAACAGCTATGGCTGGTGAATTTATTGGTAATAAATTAATTTATATGGATGGTGGTAGTGGTGCTTTACATAGCATTCCTACTAATTTTGTAAGAAAGGTGGCTAACAACATTTCTGTACCATTGATTGTTGGCGGTGGTCTTAAAACAAAAGAAGAAATTAATGCTGTTTTTAATGCTGGAGCAACTGTTGTTGTGGTTGGTACTGCCTTTGAAAAGGATGAGAATTTACTAAATAACATATAACAATTTAAAAACATAAAACCGTTTTGCAAAACATTGATATAAAGAATGTATATAATAAAGATGTATTGACAAAACACCAACAGAATAATAAAAAATGACAACATTAATGTATATGGTAAAAATGTTTTGACAAAACATCTTTACTAAAAGGACTTGACAAAACATCTTTACTCCAAATAATCATTAATTTATCTATTACCAAAAATTAAAGACCAAAATGACCAAAAAAGAAAATTCAATATATATTCTTAATATCGAAACAGCAACCAAAAATTGCTCTGTTAGTATTTCTAAAGATGGTGTATTGGTTGCTTTAAAAGAAATCTGCGAAGCAAACTTCTCTCATGCCGAAAAACTACATGTTTTTATTAAAGATGTGCTAAAAGATGCCGAGCTAAATTTTAATGATTTAAATGCAATTGCTATTAGTAAAGGTCCTGGTTCTTATACTGGTTTGCGTATTGGTGTTTCTTCTGCCAAAGGTTTGTGTTTTGCCTTGGATATTCCTTTAATTTCTGTGCTAACTTTAGAATCTCTGGCAAATGCAATTGAGGTAGATTCTGGATTAATAATTCCGTTGTTAGATGCACGTAGGCAAGAAGTTTATACGGCTGTTTTTAATTCTGATTACAAACCAATAAAAGAAACTTACAACTATATTTTAGATGAAAATGCCTTTTTGAGCTACTTAAATGATGGAAAAGTTACTTTTTTAGGTGATGGTGCTACAAAAACTAAAGAGTTAATTACACATTCCAATGCTGTATTTTTAGAAAATTATTTCCCTTCAGCTAAAGAAATGGTTGCCTTATCCTACAAAAAATATACAAATTCCGATTTTGAAGATGTTGCTTATTTTGAACCTTTTTACTTAAAGGATTTTTATGTGACTGTATCTAAAAAGAAAAAACAATAATTTATTTCTCGGATACTATTTCTGTAAGCGGTAATCTTGATTTTGGCTTAAATTTTGGTTGGTTTTTATCAGCAATATCTCTATAACCAATTGCTACGGCAAAAACTGGCTTATAATTTTTTAAAGTTAATATGTTTGCATATTTATCTATTTCTATTCCTTCCATTGGTGTAGAATCTATTTGCATACTTGCACAAGCACTTAAAAACACACCTAACGATAAGTACGTTTGATGTTTAAACCATGCTTTAATTTCTTGAATTTCTTTTGGCTTTACAAAATTATTATAGTAACCAATAGCTCCTTCTGGTAGATTTTTCTGTATTTTTTCTTCAAAAAACGACACATTATCAATGGCACTAAAAACAACAACATTACTTGCTGCTAAAATTTTTGGTGCATTAAAATAAGATGCTTCTGCCAATGCTTCTTTTATTTTTTTATCTGTAACAAACGTAAATTTCCATGGTTGACTATTTATTGAAGCTGTCTCTTATACACATCTGA
>WFMU01000127.1 GCA_015488935.1 Flavobacteriaceae bacterium
GTTCAAGAAATATGAAAAAATAGGATTAGAACTTGGTTTTAAACATGTAGAGAGTGGTGCGTTAGTACGATCGTCTTATAAAGCACAAAAACATCTACTATAACGTGAGTTCGATATAAAATCCTATTTACAGAAATCAAATAAGAGATAAGATTTGAAGGATAAAATCTTTTCAAATATCGGGATATTTGAAAAATTTTATACAAAAAAGATTGCTTTTATTTGATTTCCCTTTTGGTTTGCTGAATTTTTGCATATGCTTCTCCTAATTTCCTTAAAATATCTCAATATTCCTTCAAAAATTTGAATTTGCCTATGCAAAAATTCATGCAAACTGTAAACGAATGTTATGTCGAATTCACGTTAATATAGTTTGCTTGATATTTTAACGTACTTAATTTTCGGTTAAGCACTCTATTTATTTAGTTTTTCGGTTATAAAATTCACTTTTTTTTCTTTTAACTGCCTTTGGAAATTCCTAATTCTTAATTAAAAAGACTTAAAAACAAATACAATTTTCCGAAACACCATATCCCCAATGTCCAGGATACCAAACACCTCCAGTATCACCACATTCACTTGGGGCACAACATCTTGGATCTCCAAAATTTACGGAACACTTATATCTAGTACCTCCGTGTACGTTTTTTTGTTGTTCTTTACTTAATTTTTTTCCAAATTTTAAAATTGATTTTTTCATAATGTAAAATATTAATGGTTATTAAATAAAAAACATAGCTAATAATTATAATTATTAGCTATGCTAAACGCTTTTAACACATAAAACATGGGCAATTTTCAAACGCTTCACGACCATAACGGTCTATTTGCATTTGTTGCATTGCTGCAGAAGAACTACAAAATCTTCTGCAAGTAAAAATGTAGCCACCGTTAATTGTTTTCTTTTCATTCTTAGTTAGAACTTTTCCGATATTTAAAATTGATTTTTTCATAATATAAAATTGGTTTAATTATGCCGTGAACATTTATAGACACTCACAGTATATGTCTATTCCTCGCGAGGGAATTTTTTTAAACAAAAACATACACATAAATAAATGTGTAAAATAAGGGGAACTAATTTTATTGCTTTACAGCATTATTAATAGAACAGTTTTCATGTAACTCTTCAATAAAAAATAATAAATCTTGCCTATTGTACTCGTTAGGGAAAGATTTTCCATTAATTAATATCTCAGGTGTAAAATTAATATCGTTTTTACTATTCCAAGAATGCTGCGCTGCCAATATTTTTAAATACTTTTTCTTCTCTTTACAATCTCCCCATTTCTCCATCCATACATTAAGAGCCATGTTTCCATAAATGTTACCCATTGCAAGTAAACTTTTTTCTTTACCTTCGGTATGATACAACTCTGTAATCTTACTAGTAACTTTAACATCACTGCCTTCTGGATTATCCACATTAACAGAAAAGCGAATAATAATTTTTACTAAATCCGCATATTTTTCTAAAATAGCAGTTACCAATTTATGTACAGGCTTACAATGACCACAAAAGGGATTCGTAATAATCACAATTTCTAAATTTGACTTTTCATTACCGAAAATTAATTCTTTTACATCTGGAATATTAGTTTGTAAAACTTCAGATTTGTCTAATAAATTAGAAAATAAGGTATAATTACGTTTAAACTTAACGAACTCTATTTTATCTTTTTTTAAAGTAGCAATATTTGTAATCATCGTTTTTAAGAAACTCCAAATAGCCAAAAATGCCATAAATAAAAAGACAACAATAAGTGTATTTATTAGTGTTAAAGATGTTATGTAGTTTCCTGTAAAAAAAACAATGGCAGCTTGTAACCATAAAATACCAACAATACTTAAACAGAGCATACACCACTTTTTAACAACAGCATACTGATAATAAATAGAATACAAGGTAATTGGCAAAGCCAATAAGCTAATAAAGAAAACAATATGTAAAACTTTTAACTGAAAAATTATAGAAAACGAAGAAACAATAAAAATTCCTACAAAATAAAGTAAACTAAAATCACTTAATTTATAAGTACCAATAATTTTTGCTCCTTTAGAAGATAAAACAGCATTACAATCCTTTTTCTCATCCTCGCCAGAGCAAAACGCATTGCCAATTGCCGTTTTAATACCTTGCTCTTGCTTTATAATGGAAATACTTACCAACACTCCCAAAAAGGATAAAAGCAAATAACCTATTGATAAGATAGAAGGCTTATTTAATAATACCAATAAAACATAAAGTAAAGCCGTAATTCCTAAAAATAAATTCTTAAAACGATGTTTTTTTGTAGGAAAATTTGCTACCTCTGGTTTTTCGACACCAACAACAATACCTGTAAATCGATTTAAAAAAGAGTTTGTATCCAATTTTTCTTTTTTATTTGAAGAAGATGTAATTTGGTAACTTCCCTCCTCTTTAGTAACAACCACCAAATCAGTACCAACATCCGTTTTTATTTGTGCAATAAAACTATCGGGAAGTAATGCTAAAGTTTCTTCATTTACAGGTACTTCAGCAGCAACATTATCGATGTTAAAATGATCTAAAACACCTGTAATTGCATGTAAACTTGGATAAGATGGATGGCTTTGTATTTGAAAAGATAATTCTTCTTTATCAAAAGAAATTTTATTTTTTATTAATAATTGTTCAACGATGTGTATAAGCGAGTTCCCCATAATTTTACTTTTCTAAATACCTATTTTTTACAACGCTAATTTACAAATAGTTATTGTATTTAATGACGAATAATGGTATTTTTTTATTTTTTGCAAAGCTGCATTGTCTAATTTTGTAAAGCTGTTTTGACAAAACAGCTTTACAAAATTAGATAATCAACTAAATGGTAATAATATACAATACTTGTATTTAAAATATAAAATAATGATTATTTTTACAAAAAAAAATCAACCCAACAAATCCATCCTTCTTTCATGAAAAGTCTATACAAAAAAGGACCAACCAATATTCCTGAAAACTTAACAAAACCAACAAAATCTTTTACAAAACACGTTTGGCTATCTATATTTGGATTAGTATTATTTATTACAATTTATTTAGTACTAACATTATGGTTCGGAAAATTAGCCTATAATTTATTTAGAGGAAATGGTGGTTTTTTTCCTAAATTACTAGGTGGCTGTTTTGCCTTTTTATCTTTATTTATGGCAAAATCTTTATTTATTTTTTCAAAAAAAGAAGAAAATCCTTTACGTAGATACTTAACAAAAGAAGAAGAACCTGTATTATTTGATTATTTATACAAATTAGCAGATGAAGCAGACGCACCAAGACCGCATAAAGTATTTTTATCAGACAGAGTAAATGCAAGTGTATCCTACGATTTATCTATTCTTAATCTATTATTACCATCAAAAAAGAATCTAGAAATAGGCTTAGGATTAATAAATGTTTTGAGTTTAGGAGAATTTAAAGCTGTAATAGCTCATGAGTTTGGTCATTTTGCCCAACGCTCTATGCTTTTAGGACGTTATGTATATATTGGACAGCAAATTGCTAGAAAAATAGTAAATAAGAGAGATGCATTTGATAAACTTTTAGCAGAAATTTCTAGATTTGATCTTCGAGTAGCATGGATTGGTTGGATTTTATCCATTCTAGTTTGGGCTATTCGCGCACTTATAGAAACCTGTTTTAAAATTGTTGCTGTTGCAGAAAAAGCACTATCTAGAGAAATGGAATTTCAAGCAGATTTGGTAGCAGTTTCTTTAACAGGAAGCGATGCACTTATAAATGCATTGTATAAATTACAAATTGCAGACGAAGCATATAGCAATGCATTAGAAGTTGTTAATAGCGAATTGGCTCATAAAAATGCGATTAATAATGTGTACACACTTCAAACAAATTATATAACAAAAATGGCATGGATATTAAATAAACCAGAATATGGTAAATCGCCAATAGTGCCAAAAGAAAACCCAGAAAAGAATAGAATATTTACTTCAAGAGCATATAATCCACCACAAATGTGGGCAACACATCCAGTAGATAAAGATAGAGAGGAAAATGCAAAAAAAATATATATTGCAGCAGAAATAGATACAAGTTCTTCGTGGAATTTACTATCCAAACCAAAAGAATATCAATTAGATATGACCGATAGGTTAATAAAAACTGTAAATATAGAAACCACTTTGTTAACAGAGGAAGAAAGTGTTAAAAAGCAAAACGAAGCACACTTTAATTGGGCTTTTTTAAATCCAAAATACAATTTAGCATTTTTAAATAGATTACCATTTGTTAACTATAAAACTGTTGACGAAATATTTGAATTAGATATCAAAAAAGATAATATAAAAGATGCATTTACAACTGTTTATGCAGAAGATTTAAGTAAAAAATTAGACCAGTTAAAAGAGTTAAATGAAGAAATAGAAGCATTAACCACA
>WFMU01000128.1 GCA_015488935.1 Flavobacteriaceae bacterium
AAATAGATTTAGATGTTAGTCTTTTATCGAGTAGTGCAACTTTAGAAACTACAAATTATTCTAAGCTGCATACAGATATAAAACAAAAACTTGCCAAAAAGGTTTGGCTAGGAACAAGATTGTTTTTTGAAAATAATTTGCGAAAAGAAACAGCAACGAGACAACTTACCAACTTAAGTCATAAAAATAATAGTTATGATGTTTATTTTGCTGTTGGAGATAGTACGGAGGTAAATGCCGAAATAGGATATAGTTTTAGACGAAATGATAGTTTGCAATTGTCTATTTTACAGAATATTAATAAATCTAATACTTATTATTTAAAATCAAAAATAGTTCAAAATAAAAATACAAATTTGGGTGTTTATTTGCATTATAGAAAGCAAACTAATCGCAATTTTAATAAGGATGAATCTGTTAATTCTCGTTTGTATTATCGGCAACAATTTGCTGGTAATTTTGTAGTATTAAATAGTATTTATGAAACGAGTTCTGGTGTATTGCCACAACAAGAGTTTAATTATGTAGAAGTAGAACCAGGTTTGGGTTTTTATAGATGGATTGATTTTAATAATGATGGCATTCAAGATTTAGATGAATTTGAAGTTGCACAATTTCAAGACCAAGCTATTTATGTGCGTGTATTGTTGCCAACAACGCGATTTATTAGAACAAATCAGACAAAATTTACACAATTGCTAAATATAAATCCATCTGTTTGGAATAATGCAAATGGATTTAAAAAGGGAATGACACATTTTTTTAATCAAACCACACTTCAAATAGATAATAAGTATCTAAAAAAGAGAAATTTTCAGTTTAATCCATTTGAAACTGCAAATGCTTTATCTATTAAGTATAATGTAAAGAATAATCTCTATTTTAATAGAGGAAAACAACATTATTCTACCACATATTCGTATTTAGAATCTACTAATAAAACGGCATTTGTAACAGGAACACAAGAAAATAATTTGCGTACAAATCAATTGCGATTTCAGCATAAACTAAATACTTTTTGGTTATTGGATTTTAATGGAAATCATTTGGTAAATAAAAGTACAAATGAGCGTTATGCAAGTAGAAATTATGAGCTTAAAACTAATGCGTTTACTAGTAAAGTAGCTTATTTACACAATAAAAATACAACATTAGATTTACATTATAATTACAAAGATGTTGCCAATGCTATTTTGCAAAGAGAAACCTTGATATCCAATAAAATAGGTGTCTCTTTGCAATATACAAAAAGTCAAAAACTTTCTTTAACGTCATCTTTTGATTTTATAGATAATGTTTTTGTAGGAAATCCAAATTCGCCAGTAGCATTTCAGATGTTAGAAGGTTTGCAAAATGGAAAAAATTATACTTGGAGCATTCTATTTCAAAAGAAATTAACTAATTATTTGGATGTAAATTTGAATTATAATGCACGTAAATCGGTAGATTTTAAAACAATTCATACAGGAACAGTACAGTTACGAGCTAATTTTTAAAGCAAATATGCCTTTTAAATTTTGAAAGTTGCTTAACTTTTTTACCAAATATAAATAAGATTTTTTCCTCTAAATTTATCCATGCACCAAAGGAAGCACACCTTTATTTTTCATATAATTTGCTTCATAAGTAAGCAAATCATTCCATTTTTTATCTACTATATTTCTATCTTGATATTTTCGTGCAAATTTTAAAAACATGGTGTGATGTCCAGCTTCCGATTCAAGCAAACCTTTAAAGAAATTTGCCAGTTCGGTATCGTTTAAATTTTCGGATAAAACTTTAAAACGCTCACAGCTTCTAGCCTCAATGAGTGCTGCCATTAGTAACCTACTAATTAACGCATCGGTTCTATTTTTTGTTTTAGGAAAGAATTTACTAAGGTGTTTGGCATAGTCACTTTTTTGGTCTCTACCTAAAACCATACCGCGAGAAACCATAAGGTCATGAACCATTTTGAAATGTTCCATTTCTTCGATTGCATGTGCAGATAGTTTTTGAACAAGTTCTGTTTCTTCGGAGTAATTTATAATTAGTGAAACTGCTGCACCAGCAGCTTTTTGCTCTGCATAGGCATGGTCAGTTAATAATTGTTCTAAATTATTTTCGGCAATGGTCACCCACTTTTTATCTGTGTCTATTTTTAATCCTAACATATTATATTTTTTTTGCAAAGGCAATGATATTTCCATCAAAATCGGAAACATAAGCAACAAAATCGCCCCAATCTCTTTGTTTTGGCAAATTTATTTCTTTTGCACCAAGTAGTATAGCTTTTTTAAAAGATTTTTCTACATCTTCAACAAAAAGATATAATTCACATTTCGGAATACCATTTGCTAAACTTGGATTTGGCATACCTTGTAAAATGGTGGCAATACCACTTTCTGGCATTAAGCCGAGTTTGGTAAAATTATTTAGTTTGTACTCGGTCATTCCAGGAACATCTAAAATAGGTTCTTGTGCCAGTAATTTAGTATAAAAATGGCTGCTTCTTTTTTGGTTAGCTACATATAATATAAAATGAACCTGTATCATAATGTTATGTTTTACTCATCAAACTTAAATTTAATGGCTTCTAAACTTTGTTCAGAACCAACTAAAGTTAGTACATCTCCTAATCGAAGCCTTGTGTATCCATGTGTCATAAGAAGTTGTCCTTTTCGTTTTATAGATAATATTAGGATATCTGTTGGTAAACGTAGTTCTCTAATTCGCAATCCTTGAATATCCATATTTTTAATTTCAATATCCATTGAATCTTGTCCATCATCCATGCCAAGTAGGAGTGAAGTTGCATTTGGTGAGCGTACAAAATGATCTAATAAACTTACCATGGCAGTTGTAGGTTCGATAATTAATGCGCCCAATTTTTGGAATTTTTCAAAATTTTCACGTTTATTTAATCGTACAATAATTTCTTTAGTACCACAATGTTCATAGATAAGTTCGGCAATTCTAAGGTTTTTTCTATCCGAAAGCATTAAAATAACAGCTTCTACTTTTTCTAATTCCAATGTTTTTAAATCGTCTATATTTGGTTCTTCTGTATTTAATGAAATAATTTCGTGTTTTTTAACATCATTAATATCGTAATTATCCATACATACAATACGTGCTTTCCAATTGTGTTTTTCTAACTGTGTTGCAAGTGCTAACGATTGACTTTCGACACCAAAAATAACGGCATCTCTAGAGCTCTGTTCGAGGTTTGTTTTTGCACGTAAATGGCTTTCTTTTGCAAAATTTAATGTCCATTTAAATAATGGAGGACCAACCAATTGATTAATAACAATCATGGCAATTACAATGGTTTCAAATTGTGCTCCCCATTCTGGAAATTCGTGCGAAATTACTGTTGCTAAACCAAGGGCAACACCAGCTTGAGTTAAATAAGGCATCCATGCAATATGCATAAATTTTTTGTCATCTTTTGCCATAATAATTCCAAAAACACCGCCAAAATACATGCTTGTTAAGCGTAAAAAGAATAGTGCTACTGCAATGCCAAAGACGCTCATTAGTGTTTGCATAGATAGCGATGCTCCAACTAAGGTAAAGAAAACAATATAAATAGTTGGACTTATTTCTTCTAATAATTCGGCAAATTCGATACGGTGTTTACTGTAATTGGTTAATACAAAACTGGCAATAATACTTATTAGTAGCGGTTCTAAAATAATTTCGTGATGGAAATAATGACCAGTTTGGTATTTTATCATATCGGTAAATACATAAATACCATAGCCAATAACAACCACTACTACCATTTTTATTTGGTGGTCTATATTAGAATTAAATGGAATTTCTAATAATTTACCAACCACATAGCCAAAGAAAAACGAAACGACTAATTCAAAAGCTAAAATAATAAAGAATAAAATGTTTATAATTTCATCATTTATAAATGCTTTTGCTATAGAAAAAGTAAGTGCAAATAGTATAATTACCAACACATCAATAAATACAGTTACGCCAAGTACTGTTTTTGTAAATGGACCATTTGCTCTCATTTCACTAATAATGGCAATTGCAGACGAAGGAGAACGTGCAACAAAAATTGTAGCAAATAATATAGAAATGGCAATTTTATGCATTACTGGTATTTTTGCCATAAACGGAATGTAACTACTAATAAAATAAATAGCAATAGAAGTTATTGTAAATGTGATGATTAGCTGTCCAATAGTCATCCATTTAATAC
>WFMU01000129.1 GCA_015488935.1 Flavobacteriaceae bacterium
CAGCATATATAGTAACAGGATACAGAACAGCAGTAGGAAAAGCTCCTCGTGGCGTATTTAGATTTAAACGTCCAGATGAATTAGCTGCCGAAACCATTGAACATTTATTAAAAGACGTACCACAATTAGACAAAACAAGAATCGATGATGTTATTGTTGGTAATGCTATGCCAGAAGCAGAACAAGGATTAAACATCGGTAGATTAATTTCATTAATGGGATTAAAAACAGACGATATTCCTGGTGTAACCGTAAATAGATATTGTGCATCTGGATTAGAAACCATTAGTATTGCCGTGGCAAAAATTGAAAGTGGTATGGCAGATTGTATCATTGCTGGTGGTGTAGAAAGTATGAGCTACATTCCGATGGGTGGATATCGTGCCGTTCCAAATTACAAAGCTGCAAAAGAAGGTCACGAAGACTATTATTGGGGAATGGGCTTAACCGCCGAAGCTGTAGCTCAAAAATACAATGTATCGCGTGAAGCACAAGATGAATTTTCGTTCAACTCGCACATGAAAGCTTTAAAAGCATTAGACAATGGTACCTTTAAAGAGGATATTGTTCCGATTGAAGTAGAACAAATTTTCTTAGATGGCAATGGAAAAAAACAAACTAAAAAATATACCGTTTCGCAAGATGAAGGTCCACGTAGAGGAACAAGCAAAGAAGCTTTAGCTAGATTACGCCCTGTTTTTGCAGCAGGTGGTAGTGTTACTGCTGGAAATTCATCACAAATGAGTGATGGTGCTTCTTTTGTAATGGTAATGAGTGAAGCAATGGTAAAAGAATTAAATATAGAACCTATTGCTCGTATGATTTCGTATGCTCCTGCAGGTGTTGCACCAAGCCTTATGGGAATTGGACCTGTTGCCGCTGTACCAAAAGCTTTAAAAAGAGCAGGTTTAAAAGTGCAAGATATTGACTTATTTGAATTAAATGAAGCCTTTGCATCACAATCATTAGCAGTAATTAACGAATTGGGATTAAATCCAGATATCGTAAATGTAAATGGTGGAGCAATTGCACTTGGACATCCACTTGGTTGTACTGGCTCTAAATTATCGGTACAATTATTTAACGAAATGAGAAGACGTAAAAATAAATATGGTATTGTTACCATGTGTGTTGGTACTGGTCAAGGTGCAGCTGGAGTTTATGAGTTGCTTAAATAAGAGAAGAGAGAAGAGAGAAGAGAAAATAGAGAAGAGAGAAGAGAAAATAGAGAAGAGAGAAGATAATAAAGAAAAGAGAGTTTGGTGAAGAAAAGACATAATTATAAAAATCTTAAAATTTGGAAACTTGGTTTGGAAATTTGTAATGACATCTCTGATTTACTACAAAATTTTCCTAATCATGAAAAATACGATCTTAGTTCTCAAATGAATAGGTGTTCTATTTCAATTCCTTCAAATATAGCTGAAGGTTCTGCTAGAACGGATAAATCTTTTTCTCACTTTATAGATATTTCACTTGGTTCTTCTTTTGAATTAGGCACTCAACTTTTGGTTGCAAACCATAGAAAATATATTAATAATGAAACATTAGAAAATTCAGAAAACAAATTGGCAGAATTTCAAAGAATGACAATGGGTTTTCAAAATAGTTTAAAAAATAAAAATTAACCATAAAAGAAAAGAAGACACCGTTTAGAAAATAATGGCAAAAATAGTAAGCCAAATCTATTTTCTCTTCCCTCTTCTCTCTTTTCAAATTAAAACAAAATGAGCGACAATAAAGATTTACTAAGAGGAGGACAATTTCTTGTAAAAGCAATAGATTGTGAAGATATATTCACTCCCGAAGATTTTAACGAAGATCAAAAAATGATGAAAGACTCTGTAAAAGAGTTTGTAGATCGTGAAATCTGGCCAAACAAAGCTAGATTTGAGAAAAAAGATTATGCATTAACAGAATCTTGTATGCGTAAAGCTGGTGAAATGGGCTTTTTAAGCATTTCGGTTCCTGAAGCTTATGAAGGAATGGGACTTGGCTTTGTGGATACTGTATTGGTTTGCGATTATATTTCTGGTGCTACAGGTTCGTTTAGTACGGCTTTTGGTGCACATACTGGTATTGGAACCATGCCAATTACATTATATGGTACCGAAGAACAAAAAAAGAAATATGTTCCTAAACTAGCGAGTGGCGAATGGTTTGGTTCTTACTGTTTAACAGAACCAAGTGCTGGTAGTGATGCCAATTCTGGTAAAACAAAAGCTGTTTTATCTGACGATGGTAAATATTATAGTATTACTGGACAAAAAATGTGGATTTCAAATGCTGGTTTTTGTAATTTAATGATTGTCTTTGCTCGTATCGAAGATGACAAATACATTACAGGTTTTATTGTAGAATACGATAAAGAAAATCCAAATGGAATTACTTTAGGTGAAGAAGAACACAAATTAGGTATTCGTGCTTCTTCTACAAGACAAGTTTTCTTTAACGAAACAAAAGTTCCTGTAGAAAATATGTTATCTACTAGAGGAAATGGTTTTAAAATAGCCATGAACTCTCTTAATGTTGGTCGTATAAAATTAGCTGCTGCTTGTTTAGATGCACAACGTAGAGTAATTACAGAGTCTGTAAAATATGCAACAGAGCGTGTACAATTTAAAACACCTATTGCAGAATTTGGAGCAATAAAACAAAAAATTGCTGAAATAGCTACCAATTGTTGGGTTGGGGAATCTGCAACATATAGAGCTGCAAAAAATATAGAAGACCGTATTGAATTACGTAAAAATAACGGTAAAGATACACATCAAGAAGCAGAATTAAAAGGTGTAGAAGAATACGCCATTGAATGCTCTATCTTAAAAGTTGCTGTTTCTGAACATGCGCAAAAATGTACCGACGAAGGTATTCAAATTTTTGGAGGTATGGGATTCTCTGAAGAAACTCCTATCGAATCTGCTTGGAGAGACGCTCGTATTGCTAGAATTTATGAAGGTACTAACGAAATTAACCGAATGTTAAGCATTGGAATGTTAATTAAAAAAGCAATGAAAGGTCATGTAGATGTACTAACACCTGCTACTGCTGTTGCAAACGAATTAACAAGCATTCCATCTTTTGATATGCCAGATTACTCTGCTTTATTTTCAGAAGAAAAAAATATTATTGCAAACCTTAAGAAATTATTTTTAATGGTTGCTGGTGCCATTTTACAAAAATATGGTAAAGAAGTAGATAAACACCAACAATTAATGATGGCTTGTTCGGATATTTTAATCCAAATATACATGTCTGAATCTGCTATTTTAAGAGCTGAAAAATTAGCCAAAAAAGAAGGCGAAGAAAACGTTAAAGAACAAATAGCAATGGCAAAATTAAATTTATTCCATGCTATTGATGTTATTGAAACTGCTGGTAAACATTCTATTATATCGTTTGCCGAAGGTGATGAACAACGTATGATGCTTATGGGATTAAAACGATACCTAAAATATACAAATATGCCAAATATTGTAGAACTTAGAAATATTATTGCAGACAAAATTACTTCAGAAAACAAATACTGTTTCTAGTAATAATTTAAAAAAATCGACTTATTATTAATTGGTTGAAACATCAACATTATTGTTGATTATTACTAAGTTGTTTTGAAAACCACTTTCTATTTTTAGAAGTGGTTTTCTCTTTATACCAGTTGTATTATTCTTTGTTTTACGAAAAAAAGAGGATGCTCACGATCCTCTTAGCTGTTATGATTGAGAAAATAAACTTAATGCAAATGCAATTAAATTAGAAATTACCATCATAATCCATTCTTTTAAAGTTTTACTTTTAATAGTATCACTATCTGAAAGAATGAGTAATTTTTTCACCCATTTACGGAATGCTTTCGTTTCCGATTTTGTGAGACGAGTGTCATCTAAACCCATTAAAATTGAATCTAACAGGACTTTTTGACGTTTAGTCATACGATAAAGTTAAGGTTGTTTCCTTTAACAGCTAAATTAAAAAATATTACTGAAATAAAAAATATTTAATTACAAAACTTCTTATTTATCCCAACCATCCTTCTCTATCCAAACTACGATATTGTATCGCTTCGGTAATATGATGCGATTGGATGTGCTCTAGTTCGTCTAAATCTGCAATTGTTCTCGATACTTTTAATATTCTATCGTACGCTCTTGCGGATAAATTTAATCGCTCCATTGCTGTTTTTAACAAATCTAAAGACTTTTTATCTAATTTACAATATTCTCTGATTTGTTTTACATTCATTTGTGCATTATAATGGATGATTTCATTTTCTTTAAACCGCTCTGTTTGTATTAATCTTCCTTTGGTAACTCGCTTTCTAATTTCTGCACTTGCTTCTCCTCTACGTGCTTCGCTTAATTTTTCGAATGGTACTGGTTGTACTTCAATATGAATATCAATTCTATCGAGTAAAGGTCCTGAAATTTTTGCTAAATAGCGTTGCATTTCTTGTGGTGATGATGCTAATGGATTATCCGAATCTACAAAGTAGCCACTCGGACTTGGATTCATACTTGCAACCAACATAAAACTACTTGGATAAGTAACGGTAAATCGTGCTCTAGAAATGGTTACTTCTCTATCTTCTAATGGTTGTCGCATTACTTCTAAAACGGTACGTTTAAATTCTGGTAACTCGTCTAAAAATAGTACGCCATTATGTGATAAGGATATTTCTCCAGGTTGTGGATATGCTCCTCCTCCAACTAATGCAACATCTGAAATAGTGTGGTGTGGCGAACGAAATGGACGTTGTGTCATTAAGCCCGAATTTGCTTTTATACGCCCAACCACAGAATGTATTTTTGTGGTTTCTAATGCTTCGCGTAAAGACATTGGTGGCAATATGGTTGGAAGTCGCTTTGCCAACATGGTCTTTCCAGAACCTGGTGGTCCAATAAGTATGATATTATGTCCGCCTGTTGCTGCAATTTCCATACATCTTTTTATAGATTCTTGTCCTTTTACATCGGCAAAATCAAATTCTGGATGTTCTAAATTATCATAAAACTCTTTTTCAGTATCAATCTTCAATGGCTCTAGCGCAGAATTTCCTTCAAAAAAATCAATAATTTCTTTGATATTTTCTAATGGATACACATCTAAGCCTGTAACAATTGCTGCTTCTTTGGCATTTTGTGCTGGTAAGAAAAAACCTTTAAAACCTTCATCTTTTGCTTTTATGGCTATTGGCAAAGCTCCTTTTATTGGTTGTAAACTTCCGTCTAGCGATAATTCTCCCATGATTACAAAATCTGCAATATTTGTAGCTTTAATTTGGTGCGATGCTGCTAAAATTCCCATGGCAATGGTTAAATCGTAGGCAGAGCCTTCTTTACGCATATCGGCAGGAGCCATATTAATTGTGATTTTTTTTCCAGGTAATTTATAGCCATTATTTTTTAATGCGGCAGAAATTCGATAGGAACTTTCTTTGATAGCATTATCTGGCAATCCTACCAAGTGATAGGCAATACCTCTATCCATATTTACTTCGATAGTAATTGTAGTTGCTTCTACTCCAAAAACAGCGGAACCATAGACTTTTATTAACATAGCTTTTTTTTGATAAAGATATAGAATATTATATTTTCTGTATCTATTTTTTTGATTTTTTTTATTTTGAATACTC
>WFMU01000130.1 GCA_015488935.1 Flavobacteriaceae bacterium
TTTTTAACTTTTATAAAATCATTTTTTCTTACCGATATTTTTAAGTCACAATTGTATTCCATTTTTTGTGAAATGGTAGTAACTTTATTGTTTTTTAATATTCGTAATACTTTATTTAAGTCTTTGTATTCAAAAGAAATATCGAATACTATATCTATGGTTTTTTCAACTATGGTACTTGCTTCAAAAACGTACTGAGCAGCAGTTTTATATGCAGATATTAAACCTCCAACACCTAATTTAGTACCTCCAAAATATCGTACAATTACTACTAAAATATTGGTAACATCGTTAGATAAAATCTGTCCATAAATTGGTTGTCCTGCACTATTGCTAGGCTCACCATCATCATTTGCTCTAAAGCGTTTTTTTTCTGTTCCCAATTGCCAAGCATAACACCAATGTCTTGCTTTGTGATGTTTTGATTTTAATTGCTGTATAAATGTGTTTATTTCATCTTCGGTTTTTACCGGAAATGCATATCCAATAAATTTACTTCCTTTTGCTTTATATATTTCTCCTTCAAAAGGTTTTTCAATTGTTCTATAAGTATCTTTTGCTGTGCTCATTATTCATTATATGGATAAAGTTATTAAAACAATAGCAATAATTGCCAATACAATTCCAAAAATATTTTTTTCAGATAAACTTTCTCTAAAAGCAAATAGTCCTAATATGGTAGAAATAAGTACAATAGCAACATTATTTATAGTAAAAACAGTAGAACTTTCTAAACCTTTAGTTTGCAATGCTTTTAGCAAAAAATACATAGCAAAATAGTTTGGCACACCTAAAATAATACCAGCAATAAAGTTTTTAAACTGCAATTTTTTACTTTTAAAAATAGACAAATATAACATGCTACACATACCTATGATACCAGCAATTAAAAAAATAGCGGATAAATATACAGAGGTTTCATTTTTTGCAACATACATTTTCTCTACATACTTAAGAGTTGTGTCTATTGTACCAGAGCCCAAAAACAAGATAACAGGCAAATACAAATACGATTTGTTCATAACAATATGCGCTTTCACCGAAGTAAAATAAACCGCTACCAAAGCCATACAAATACCTATTATTTTGAAGATTTCACTACTTTCATCATATACTAAAATTCCAAATAATACAGGAATTACCACGCTCATTTTTCCTGCTACGGCAACAACAGAAAGTCCAATTTTTTGTGCAGTTAAACCTGTTACATAAAATATACTTATGAATAAAACACCCAAAATTGAAGCTCCAAAAAACCAATCTTCTTTTGGAGAATCTATTATAGAAAACTTAATATCCGAAGAAAAATAAGCAACGGAAAAAGCAAAAAAGTAATTAAATGCAATGGCTTGAAACGTATCAATTTTACACCTGTCAAAAAGTTTAAAAATTACAAATAACAAAGCATTAAATGAAATACTTAAAAGAATATAAATCATGCCTTTAAATTTATTTAGTTCTGTTTTAGAAATTATTTTTGTAACAAAATTTCTTGTTTGTATGCTACTGGATAATCATAATGGAAAACACCTAATTTATAGCGAATATCTCCTTTATAAGTAAGCGTAATTTTCTTTTTAGAAATAACATGCATAATGGCATTTAACAAATTTTGTTTTGTGTCTTTAAAAACCTTTTCAAAAGGAATAACAGCTCGTAAAGGAAGCTCAAATTTTTCTTTCTTTGGTACATGAAATGGTTTTGATGTTACAGTTGCTATATCTATGCTATCCATTAAAACATGAAAATCTTTTGCTTCTAAAGTACCACCAACACCATTTTTATTTAAAAAGATAATATTTGCTTCTACTGTAAAATTTTCTAAAGATGTATTAACAACATCTAAAGAACGAACAGTTACAAATTCGGGTTTTTCAGTTACGGTACAGCCTATTAAAAGCAAACTGATAACTATAGATGAAAGATATAATCGCATAAAGTAAATTTTAGTATTTTTATGCCGCTAAAATACCATGATTATGATTAATGACCATACAGATAAGATAGAAATAAGAAAAATACTTCCTAAAGATAATAAAGTTATTTCACAGATTATTAAATCTGTTTTAACAGAACTAAATTACAACATTACAGGTACAGCATATTACGATAAAGAAACCGATGCTATGTACGAAGCGTACCAAGGAAAAAATGCGATTTATTATGTTGCTATACTAAACGACGAAATCATTGGAGGCTGTGGTATAAGTCAATTAAAAAATGGAAATAACAATATTTGCGAATTACAAAAAATGTATTTGTTGCCAAAATCTAGAGGAAAAAAAATAGGAAAATTACTAGTTGCCAAAAGTATCGATTTTGCTATAAAAGCTGGATACAAACAATGTTATTTAGAAACATTTCCAGGCATGTATGCAGCCATAAGTTTATACCGTAAAAACGGATTTAAACAAATTGACAAATCAATAGGTAACACTTGTCATTATGCATGTAATGTATGGATGTTAAAAGAATTAAGCAAATGACATTAAGACAACTCAAGCGAATATTTATATCGGAATTAAGTCCAATATATCCAGAAACCGAAATAGAAAGTTTCTTTTATCTGCTAACAGAAGATTTTTTAGATTTAAAACGTGTAGATATTGCTTTAAATATGGATAATGATGTAACTATTGATGCTAAATTCCATAAAGCAATTAATGCGCTAATAGAACAAAAACCAATACAATATATACTTGGCAAAACCGAATTTTTCGGATTGCAGTTCAAAGTAAATAAAGACGTATTAATTCCAAGACCAGAAACAGAAGAATTGGTATCATGGATTTGTACGGATTATAAAGAAAATAGTAAAAAAATAAAAATTATAGATATCGGTACAGGCTCTGGATGTATTGCTATTTCTTTGGCAAGTGAATTAATA
>WFMU01000131.1 GCA_015488935.1 Flavobacteriaceae bacterium
ATTTTATAATGTTTCTATGACCAAAATGATGGTCTGAAGTAAAAAATATTTTATTCATTTTATTGTTTTTTTAAATTGTTAATAATCACTTTTTCTTTTTCTTTCGCTTTTTTGATTTTTTAGTACAAGGTTTTGCTTTTTTCTTCTTCTTTTTCTTCTTTTTTGGCATTTTATCTTTAATTCTTGATTTCTCTTCTGCCAAATAAGAAATAAAATTGCTGTTGTAAGCAAACTCTTTTGCCTTTTTAAGATGTTTTATTGCTATCTTAAATTCTTGTTTTTGTTCAAACAAATGTGCTTTTTTAAGATACATTACCGCTTTGTCAATTCCCTTTACGGTAAAAGCAAAATTGATTAATTTTTCTGCTTCTTCATAATCCTCATTCCACAATAAGACCACAATATAGTGTCTATATACATCAATAGCATGGATATTTTCTGCCAAGGCTTCTTGATAATAAGCTTTTGCAGTTTCATAATCTTGTAATTGCTCCGCATAAACTTGCCCCATTAAACACAATGCTTTTGTACTTTTTGGATTATAAGACAAGGCATATTGCAACGATTCTACCGTTTCTTGTAAATCATACGGATAAGCATCTATTGCTTGAAATAAATATTTATCTAATAAATTGTCCATTTTTTTTCTTTTTTTAATGAAGGTTTCACTTTCCTACTTTTTTTTGGAAATGAAACCCTCGCTTTTCTCCTAAATTAATTTTCGCAAATCGTTTTTTAAAGCATTTCGCTGTTTTTTAAACGATTTTACTTTCTTGTCTTTTTTAAAATTAAAACCTTTAAAAACACGAACAGGATTTCCTCTTTGTATCCCTAAATGGTTCGTCCATTCGTTTTTAACATCTTTAGAAAGTTTTTCTAGTTGCCATTGCTTACATTTCTGTTTTAATCGCTCTATAGCTATCCTTTTATTTTGATGTTGCGAACGTGTATCCATTACCGTAACCGAAATTCCGTATTTTGGATAGGTTGCTCTCACTGCCGAACTTACTTTATTTACATGTTGCCCACCAGCACCACTACTGCGCATGGTTTGAAATTGAAAATCTCTCTCGTTAATTTCTACGATGCTATTATTAGGTAATTCAAACATTGCAATAAACCAATTTTTACGTTTGTGGTTTTTACGAAAAGTACTTCTACCAATCCATAAAATAGTACCTAACCAACTTTGTAAAAAAATTTCTAATTCCAGCCCTTCCAATACAATGGTTACCGACTGAATAGTACCATTTTCGTAACCATTAATTTTATTTAATATCGTATATTCAATTGCTTCTGGTGCCAATTCTTTTAAAAAAACTTTTAGTACTTTGGCAACTACGTAACTACATTCATTTGGACCACGACCAGCAGTTATTTGTATTATTTTTTTTGTTTTCATTTTGTATAATTTTGTCCCGAAGTCTCGGGATTGAGTTTTGAATTTTGAGTTTTGGATTTTGGATTTTGGATTTTGGATTTTGGATATGCTAATTAATTCAACATCTAGCACACAACTTATTCTACTTATCCATTCGCACAATTTTTGGTTTAAACGTTCCTATTACCTCTACTAATTCCAACTGATTTGCCATTACTTTTTTGATATCTTTATATGCCATCGGCGCTTCATCTACACCACCACCAATTAGCGATACTTCGTTTGTTTTTAATTCTTTTTTAATTTCGCTTTTGGTAAATAGTTGTTTACATTTTCTACGAGAATGCAATCTTCCTGCACCGTGCGAAGCTGAATTTAAACTCTCGTTATTGCCTCTTCCTCTTACAATAAAACCTAGAGCTGTCATGGAACCAGGAATAATTCCTAATTCTCCTTTTTTTGCAGGAGTTGCACCCTTACGGTGGACAATTCGCTCCACGCCATTTAGCATTTCTTTCCAAGCAAAATTGTGATGATTTTCAATCAATGCTACTCTTTTTGAGCCTAACAGCTTAGAGATACGTCTGTGAATATCATCGTGACACGCTTTGGCATAATCTCCAGCTAAATTCATTGCTAACCAATATTCTTGCCCATCGTGTGTATTTAAATCTAACCAAGCTAAATGCTGCACATACTTAGGTAAAGGCGTTTGCTTTGTTGCCAAATACGTGTAATGTTTGGCGATATTTGCCCCCAATCCTCTAGAACCAGAATGTGCTAAAACACCTAAAAATTCTCCTAATGGTAAATCCCATTCGTTGTTAGCATCTGTTATGGTAACGGTTCCAAACTCCACAAAGTGATTGCCTCCACCAGAAGTTCCTAATTGCTTGTACGCTTTGTCTTTTAATCGTTTTACCATTGGAATATCTTTAAACTCACTTCTACTAAAAATTTCATTATCTCCTTTTATTTTATGCGTTTCGTACATTCCGAATTTTGTGTGCTCACTCAAGATATTTTCCAACTGATGTTTTTTTCCCTTTAAGTAAGAAACTGGAATTGGATAAATACTCAAACTCATTCTACAACCAATATCTACACCAACTCCATACGGAATAACGGCATTATCTGTTGCCAAAACACCACCAATTGGCAGACCATAACCTACATGTGCATCAGGCATTAAAGCACCTTGCACCGATATTGGCAATTTTAAAGCATCGTATAATTGGTATTTTGCTTGTGTATCAATTTCATTTTCTCCATAAATTTGGAAAGGTGCTCTCGTATTATGCAACTTGTGCATTTTTACTTCTACAGGATTTAATAAGCTTTCTGCTATTTTCCCCCAAACACCATCACCTTTGTAATTTTCTGGATTTAATAATACTTTTTTTGCATCTTCTAATATTTGTGCTTTTTTACGTTTTTTTTGATATCTATTTATTTGTCCTAATGTTATATTTAGACTATTGTTTTTTGGAAATCCCAATTTAATTAGGTCTCTTCCGCTTAATTTTTTTCCCATGATATTTTATTTTACAATTACTTTACTTTCATACCGCAATTTAGAGTCACAGTATGGACAACCCAATACTTAAAATCGTGTAATTTTATTGTTTGGTAAATTATCCTCCATTATAGCAATGACGCTACAATTAATGATGTTTCAAGAAATTTTCTGAAAAATTACCTATAAAAAAATCCGAAACATTTTTAGGGCTTCGGATATATTCTAATATGCAAGTAATTTATTTTTTACTGATGTAGATGTATCCAAAGCAAACTCGCCAAAGATCCTAGATCTTGTTGCGCGTTTCTGTAAGTGTGATTAACTTTTGTCATTTTGCTTTGTTATTAATTCGTATTATATATTTGTTTTAAGGAAACCTAGGGATTAATTTTCTTTACAATTAATATTTTGTTTCTTAGAACGCTGCAAAGATGTATTGTTTTTTTGAATTATACAATTATTTTTTTAATTTATTTTATTGATTTTCAAATAGTTATATTAAGTTTGGAAAATAGTATTCCTGTTCGCATAAATGCGAATACTTAAGCTATTGATTTTGCTATTTTTACGATACAACTGTCCTAAATTAAAAATTTAAAAAAAATGCAAAAAAAAA
>WFMU01000132.1 GCA_015488935.1 Flavobacteriaceae bacterium
AGACAGATTATTTTTCATATAATAATGCTAATTTTAACCTCTAAAATAATACTATTGAGCATACCTTTTGAACCAATATTATTTGGAATTAAATTAAATATTCATTTAATATTAGAATACCTAGCCTTTTTTTTAGCCTTTAGATATTATGTTTATTTACGAAAAAAACAGAAAGACACCATTACATCTAATAATAGATTGTCTATCATTTTAGGAGCAGCAATAGGTGCATTTTTAGGTTCTAGATTGGTTGGATTTTTAGAATTTCCATATATAAAAGAATTTACATTAAAATCATTTATAAACTTGGTAAATACCAAAACCATTATGGGAGGTTTATTTGGTGGTTTACTTGGTGTAGAATTAGTAAAAAAAATAATAGGAGAAAAAAATTCTTCAGGAGATTTATTTACATATCCTATAATATTAGGAATTTTTATAGGTAGAATAGGTTGTTTTTTATCTGGAACAAACGAATTTACCTATGGAAGCAAAACCACATTTTTTACAGGAATGCAGTTAGGAGATGGTGTATTAAGACATCCAACAGCATTATACGAATTAATCTTTTTAATAGGATTGGTAATCGTATTAAAAAACATTCAAAAAAGAAAAGAATTAGAAAATGGAGAGCTCTTTAAATATTTTATGATAAGTTATTTTAGCTTTCGTTTTCTTTTAGAATTTATAAAACCAAATACATTTTTCATTATAGGATTAAGTAGTATTCAAATATTGTGTTTACTTTGTATTCTCTATTATTGGAAAACGATTTATTCCATCCTAAAAAAATAAAAATGCCAACAAGAAAATATACGTATTACGATTATACCTTAAGTCTTTGTCCAGAATGCTTAAAAAGAATAGATGCAAAAATTGTTTTTCAAGATGAAAAAGTATTTATGCTAAAAAGATGTCCAGAACATGGAAATTCTAAAGTGTTAATTGCCGATGATATACCGTATTATAAAAATATTAGGAATTACAACAAACCATCCGACATGCCATATAAATTCAATACAAAAATCCATTATGGCTGTCCGTACGATTGTGGTTTATGTCCAGACCACGAGCAACATTCTTGTTTAACTATTGTTGAAGTAACTGATAGATGTAATTTAACCTGTCCAACCTGTTACGCAGGATCATCGCCAACGTATGGAAGACATCGAAGTTTAGACGAAATAAAAAAAATGTTTGATACCATTATTGAGCACGAACACGAACCAGATGTAGTACAAATAAGTGGTGGCGAACCAACCATCCATCCACAATTTTGGGAAATATTAGATTATGCAAAAACATTACCAATACGGCATTTAATGCTAAATACAAATGGTATAAAAATAGCAAAAGACATCGAGTTTGCTAAAAAATTAAAAACCTATAGTCCAGATTTCGAAATTTATTTACAATTCGATTCGTTTAAAAAAGAAGTATTACAAACCATGCGAGGAGCAGACCTCACCAAAATAAGAAAACAAGCCATCGAAAATCTAAACGAAGTAAATTTATCTACAACCTTAGTAGTAACTTTACAAAAAGGCGTAAATGATAACGAAATAGGAAAAATAATAGATTATGCACTAAAACAAAAAAGTATAAGAGGCGTAACCTTTCAACCAACACAAATTGCAGGAAGATTAGACGATTTTGATTTAGAAAAAAATAGAATAACACTAACCGAAGTTCGCAGAAAAATACTAGAACAAACCGATGTTTTTAATGCCGACGATTTAATACCAGTACCATGTAACCCAGATGCGTTGGTTATGGCGTATGCATTAAAATTAGGTGAAGAAACATTTCCGTTAACCAGATTGGTAAATCCAAAAGATTTATTAGATAACAGTAAAAACACCATTATTTACGAGCAAGATGAGGTTTTGCACAAAAAAATGATAAATATGTTTAGTACAGGAACATCGGTAGCATGTGCCGAAGAAGAATTAAAATCTATGATGTGTTGTTTACCAAAGATAGATGCACCAGATTTGGGTTATGACAATTTATTTCGTATTATTATCATGCAATTTATAGATGCGTATAATTTTGATGTTAGAGCAATCAAAAAATCATGTGTACATATAGTAAATAAAGACAATAAAATTATACCATTTGAAACAATGAATTTGTTGTATAGAGATGATAAAAAAGCCTATTTAGAAAAACTTAAAAAAGAAATAATATGATGGTATTAGAAGTAAATTTAGACGGTTTAATTCCGATAATATTAGGAATTATGTTAGGACCAGCAATATTATTTTTTATTATTGGTGCTATATTAACAAATAAAGGAAAGAAAAAAGCTGCAAAAGTATTATTTATATTAGGTGTGGTATATTTGGTTATTAGTTTTGGATCTTGTGGTTTAATGATGGCATAACAATAAAATAAAAAAATGAAAACAATAGCAATAGCAAACGACCATGCTGGAACAGCATATAAATTTGAAATAGTAAAATATCTCGAAGCAAATAATTACAAAGTAATTAATTTTGGAACAGATACAAATGCTAGTATGGATTATCCAGATACCATACATTTGGCAGCAAAAGCAGTAAACGATAAACAAGCAGATTTAGGAATTATTATTTGTGGTTCTGGAAATGGAGCACAAATAACTGCAAATAAACACCAAAATGTACGAGCTGCTTTATGTTGGAATAACGAGTTAGTAGCATTAGCAAGAAAACATAATGATGCCAATGTTTTGAGTATTCCAGCACGTTTTGTTTCTTTACAACAAGCATTAGGATTTGTAAAAATATTCTTAAATACCGAATTTGAAGGTGGAAGACATCAAACAAGAGTAGAAAAAATACCTTGTAAATAAGTGATAGATATTAAAAAAATAGAAACCCTTTTACATAACAAAAAAATTAAAAGTACTGCAATGCGAAATGTAGTATTGCAGTATTTTTTAAATACAGAAAAAGCAATAAGTTTAAAAGATTTAGAAACAGAATTTCATTATTCCGATAGAACAACTTTGTTTAGAACCATAAAAACTTTCAAAGAAAAAGGATTGTTACATGCTATAAAAGATGGTTCTAATAGTACAAAATATGCTTTGTGTCATAAAAACTGTACTTCGGAAAACCATATAGATATTCATCCACATTTTTATTGTGTGCAATGTAAAAATACAATATGTTTACGCAAAGTAAGTATTCCGACAATTAATATTGGAAGTAATTTTATCATACAATCTACAGAATTAATAGTAAAAGGTATTTGTGATAATTGCAACACAGTTGCATAAAAGATTACCTATTTTTGTTCTTTTAAAGAAATAGTATAAAAAATGTCACAAAACCATTCACATAGCGGACATAGTCATGCACATCCAGAATTATCTGGTAAAAATTTATTAATATCTATATTTTTAAATATACTAATTACTATTGCACAGATAATTGGTGGATTTTTATCTGGTAGTTTGGCATTAATATCAGATGCTGTACATAACTTATCAGATGTAATTTCACTTATTGTGAGTTATGTTGCAAACCGATTATCCAATTCAAAAAAACAAACTTTAAAACAGACTTTTGGTTTTAAAAGAGCCGAAATAATTGCCGCTTTTTTTAATGCAGCAACTTTAATTGTAATCGCATTTTTTTTAGCAATAGAAGCAATAAAACGATTTAATACACCACACAAAATTGAAAGTAATTTGGTTATTTGGTTGGCATTATTAGGAATTTTAGCCAACGGATTTAGTGTATTATTAATAAAAAAAGATGCAAAACACAATCTAAATATGCGCTCAGCATACCTACATTTATTAACAG
>WFMU01000133.1 GCA_015488935.1 Flavobacteriaceae bacterium
CTTGTAATGCATGGGCAAACTTATTGTTTGTACCACTTAATCTTATTAAAATATTTACTGTACCGCTGCTTATCTCTACTGCTCCAACTGCTAATTTAAGCATTGAGGCAACTTTGGCATATCTTACTACTTTTACTGCTTTATTTAATCTGTTTGCTACACTTGCTAGTTTGCTTAAATGTCTAAACCTTGCAATGTTTCCAATACCCGAGAATGTTGTGGCAACATCTACCGTATATTCTATTGCTGTAATTACATTTGCCCAAAAGGCTTTATCTTCATTGGCTTTTAAAAAGAAAGCGGGAACTATTTTTGGTAGCTCTATGGTGCTTTCTTTAATAATATTACTTAATCTTATTGGTTGGAATGGGTGGTAGGTATAATTTATTATTTCGCTAGAAATTTCTTCTTCATCGTCATCGTTTTTTTCTATAATGTAATTTCCTGTTTTTAGTGTAACTTTTAAGATATTATTTTTTGTAATAAATTCTATACTAGTATTACTGTAATAAAATCCTAAAAATTTATTAGAGTCGTAAGGTAAATATAATGCTCCATCGTATGGAGTAAAAATTTTATTTTTTGAGTTTGCAAATAGACTTTCTTTCCATATAACAAATAAAAATTTTGCATATTTTACAAAATTATCGCCATTTAATTTATCATATAACAGATAAAAGTAACTATTATTATCAATATTTTTATTGAGCAATTCTACTAAAAAATCGGTTTTGTTTTGGTATTGTTGGTTTAATACTTTTAAAAGTTTTAGTACAATATCTTCTTTGTTTAATCCGATATTGGTTAAATTACTTTTAAGCATAGTGCCAACTATTTCCCAAAGATTTACTCGATGTATTTTTTTAATTACTACATCTGGACAGTAATACAATATTGTAAGTAAATCGTCTATACGCCGTTTAACATGCCTAATTATACTTGACATCTGCCAATTAAAATCATCAAAAAAGTGTTGTTTTACACCTCTATATCCTTTAATATCCATACCTTCTTCAAAAAATATAGTCTGATTTAAAAAGGCTAGAATACCGTGTAAACTATTAAATTTTAAATGTATAGCAGGATTATTGTGTTTAATATCGTAAATTACTACATGGTCTTCTACTACATATACGTATGCTAAGGTAAGTTCTTTTAAATCTACAAACGGATATAAATATACTTTACCACTTTGATTAGATAAACCTACTTCTACACTTCGCCGCTGCCTATCCAAATAAGTTTTAAAGGCATTATCTGTTATTATTTTAATCGTATTGTCAATAAAACCATTGTTATAGCCTTCGTGGTCTTTATAATCTAAGGTGTACTTTCCTCTGCCAATACCTACTTCTTCTACATGATAATTAAAAGTATTTTGGTATAGTATTGCTAGTCTTTGGGAATCTAGTGCAATTACTCTATTTACGTTGCTATCATAATATTTTTTTGCAATTACCTGGATACTTAAAAATCCTGTATCATCTATTTCTTCAAAAAGAGAAAAATTTAAAAAATTGCGGTATTTGGTTACGCCATTTATGGTTTTTGCTTCGTAATAAATAAGGCTTTCTGGTTGGTTGTTATTATCTATAACATCTATATAAATGGTATTAATATGTTCTGCTACTGGCTTGTAATAAGCAACATTTCCTATTTTCTCATTTGCTATTGCGGCATATCTACGTGCATTACTATCATAGCGTTCATCTACAATAATAACCTCTGTAAAATTCTTTTTTAATTCTCTATCTCTACGTTCACGCCTATCTGTTTTTAGATAGTTTACCAATGGTTTTGCGTTTGCCATATCTTTTATTTAATATATTCTAAAATTTAGTTGGTATAACCTTGCCTAAAAATGTTTTTAGGCAAGGTTTTTTCTAAGGTTTATTTATATTATGGATTGGTTCCACCACCAGTACTTCCATTTCCTGCATCTTGTGCTGAATTCGAATTTTGTCCTATTTGTGCCGTACTAGGAGCAATAGGATTTGTAAACGAATTTCCTAGTGCATCTAAAATTTCGACACCATCGGAATCAAATAATCTAAAATCGTTACAGTCGGTATTGCAAGGTAAACCTTCTACATTTAAACCAATACTACCTGCTTGTATTACGGTAAGAGAAGATGGTACTCTAGTTTCCCATGTTTCTTCTACGGCACCTTCTGGCTCTCTAAGTTCCTCAATAATAGATAAGAATAAATCATTATCTGGAGTTGGTACTTGCCCTCCATTCCAAATCTGACCTGTTGCCATATACCAATTTACCACTTCTTCAAATCCTGGTCTTACGGTAACAATTACTCTTGCCATACCACTTTGTAAAAAAGAACGATGTAGTGGATCGTCGATTTTGTTTACATTGTATAAGCTTTTCCAGTTATCTTTGTTTGCCCAATAAAAAGGATAAAAATTATAACTCATTATATTCCATTCAAAAGCTTGTTCAAAGAATTTTACTCTTGCAGCATAGGTTTCTAAGTTTTCGTTGGTGTAATCTACTCTAAGTTTTGCTAGATTGGTTCTGTCTTTAAGTAAATCTGCTCCCATATTTTCTTGACTTGCCAAATAGCTGATGCAATTTTTACGTAACATCATATTTTCTATTTGGCGGAAAAATTTAGGGTTTGTTTTTTTTGTAGTTACTTCGGCAACTTTTATATTATAGGCTGCAACTTTTTCTTCGTAGGCTTTAATAATGGTATTAAATGTGTTTATTTGCCATTGTTTGTATGCTTGGTCTGTAAGTTTGCATTTGGCTACTAGGTTAAAAAAATACGCTCCAGTATCCCAAGAAACTACAGAGAATTCTAAGGTTTTTGTAAGTTTTGCATTACTAATGTTATCACTATTTATATAAACATCTGTATTTGTTCCATAAGCATAGTTTACACCAGCCACAGAAACAATACCAGTAACATTACCTGCAATACCATGTTTAGATGCTTTACAAGTAAAATGCCCTGTAAATCCATCTATTTCGTAATCATCTGGTATTTCCATTTTTCCTTCACCTGCCTGAGAACCTGCGCCATTGTCGCCTTGAATTTCTCTACTTACACTTTTAGATATAGAAATGTATTGTTCTGGCATTGGCTCTACATCGGCATTGTATATACCTGCCCAATGTGCATACGTATTTGCATTAATTTTTCTATAATCTTTTAAATTAAGAATACCATCAAAAGTTCTTGGGTCTATAGGTTCTTTTATCTTTTTATCTGTAGTTATCGCTAAATTATGAAAAGCTGCAGGTTCTGGTATCATAAATTCATACATCAAACGTTTACCATAGTTTATCACTTGGTTTTTGTAGATTTTATCTACCCAGCGATATACGCCAGAAATATGACTATCTCCTTTTCTGTTATCGAAACCATGGGTATTTTTCTCTTCAAATTCTTCAATGACTTTTACAGTACGTTCTTCTTTGGTTTTTAAGATTACTTTTTCTAAAGCACGAGTAGTAACATCTTTGGCATAAGTAACTGCTTGTGAATCGGAAACTTCTGAAGAAGTAGCCGTAGAAAAATCAGCTCCAGTTTCTAAACCGTACGAAGCACCACCTTTAGGTCCCCAATTAGCATTAAAACTTGCATGTCCGTTTAGTTGTGTATCTTTTGCTAGTACCGAAGCTACTTCTTGGTTCATTTCAAAACGTTCTGCAGTAGTTGTATCGCTTAATTTTTCTTTTTCGGTTTCGGTACTTTTTGTGTCAGTTTCTGTTCTACTATGAAGACTTCGTGTTTCTCGGTCTTTATATTCACGAGCCATAATATTTTCGATATGCGAAACTTCTCCAGCAACATAGCAACAAATGCTTTGTTCTACTTTTCGATAATCTGAAATACCTAATCTTTTTATACCAAAATTAGATGGAATATAGTCTATTGCATTATCCGAATCTGAAGTTGGCGTTCCTCCTGTATCGGATAATAATTCTAAAGTATAGCTTCCATTTCCAAATAGATTATAATCGTCTAAACCTATAAAAAACGATGCTCCTGCACTAATTTTTGCTTCGCCTGTAAAGTGTATCTTTTGATTGTTATTTAAAACAAATACACCAGTAATTGAAAAATGATTTTTATGAAAGAATTTTACCTCGTTATTGGTAACTATTTTTACTGCTAATTTATTATTTATTATGCTATCGGTAAATGAGCTGCCGTTTATTGGTGTTGTTTCTCCAGCAAATGTAATGCTATAATTGGCACTAATAATAGATGCATTATCAAAATCTGTTTTAAATAATAGGGTTGTAGCAAGTCTATTTCCTATAATGGAAAAAGTATTACCAATATTTGTGTTTTGTGCAGTTGGAATTAATGTACCATTATAATTAACTAAGGTATTTTCAAAATCTGTAGTTTCAAATAAGGTTTCTGTTGTAGCTGCAATTGCGGTATTTATATGTGTAGTAACTTCATTAAAAGTGGTATAGCCTTCGGCTGTTGCCAAATTGTTTATAACATTTACCGCTTCGGAAGGTGCCATCTTTAGTGTCTTTAAGGATTCTAATTCGGGCGCTTTTACAAATTCAAATTTTGGAATGTTTAAATTTTCATAACTGGTATATTTAGATTCTAATTTGGTTTCTGGATCTATATAAGTTTGTACAATTTTAGTAGCTTTTTCATAGGCTAAATCTACTTCTTTTTGGTGATTATCTAAAGCATTTTTATACGCTACTTGCTGTGCCTTGGTATATTTTTTTTGGAGTTTCTGAACTTCTGCTTTTATACTTTGCAAGTTATCTAATTGCTCTTTTAATGCAATTGCTTGTAATTCTTTATCTAAAAATTTAGTATTTACTGCATTATTTTTTATAGAACCTCCTGCAAATATTGTTTTTTGTACAAATAATTCTTTTGATATAACAATTCTTGTTTGTGCAAGTTTTTTATATGCCTTATCGGTTTGTGCAATATCTTTTACTTTGGTTAAAAAAAAGTTTGCTATTAGCACCGAGAATATGTTTTCTCGTATTGGACCAGATGCATAGCTTACTACTTGGTATAATAAATTATTCCATAATGTAAGTATTTGTGGTTTTGTTAATCCTTTAAAAGAAGTAGGTAACTCTAAATTTACACTATCTACAGTTAATTTTGTTCTGTTTGCAGTTAACCAAATAGCAAATTTATAGAACGCTGTACCAACTATATCTTCAACTTCTGTTCTGCTTTTTAAACTTTCTGCTTCAAAAGATTTTGCAACTTCTAAAAGTATTTGTTTTCTATTGGTTGCTGCATTTCCTGATTTAGTAGGTTTAAGAGCATTTAAAAAAATGTTTTCTGTAGTTGCATAGGGATAGATAATAAATTCGTTAGATTTTTTGCTTATATCTAACAAATTTGGTGCTCGCATTGTTGTAAAGTGAAAAAGTGTATTTTTTATGTCTCTTCTATTTTTATTCATAAGAAATTATTTTTAGATTATTAATGGCTAAATTTCTTATAAAAATCGGAATTAATAACAGGGAAAAATCCCCTTTTTTTTTAGGGGATTTTTCCTCTTGTACAGGTATTTTATTTTTTGTAATGAATAATCTTAACAAGATGTTAAAATGCTGTAATTATTTGATTTTTAAAGATTAAAGGC
>WFMU01000134.1 GCA_015488935.1 Flavobacteriaceae bacterium
CATCTCTTGGTTTAATATAAAATAATGCTATTATTACCAACCATGTGTTTAGTACGGTAATTCTAAGAAAATCTTTATATGGTCTAAAGTGCGATACGCGTTCTTCTGGGTCGTACAGTACTTTTACTGGTACATTTTTAACTTCTATTCCGTGCCACGATGCTTTTACAATATTTTCGATTTCAAATTCAAATTTGGTCGTTTTAAATTTGATTTTATCCATTTCTAGTAATGGATATAAACGATATCCAGATTGTGTGTCTGTTAGTTTTACACCTGTTTCTGCCCAATACCAAAAGTTGGAGAATTTATTTCCAAAACTACTTCCTTTTGGAACGGTATCTTGTTCCATGTTTCTAGAGCCAATTAATAAGCAATTTTTATTTTTTTCTAATTCATTTATAAATACAGGAATATCGTCTGGATAATGCTGTCCATCGGAATCTATGGTTATGGCAAATTCGTAACCTTCTTCTAACGCTTTTTTAAAAGCGGTTCTTAGTCCAACACCTTTCCCTTTATTTTCTGGAAAATGAATTTGTGTGAGTTGTGTGTAATTTTTTAATATTTCTGGTGTACTGTCTGTACAACCATCATTTACAATTATTAGGTTTGTTGTGTGTTGTAATACACCATCAATAACGCGTTTTAGTGTTTTGTGGTTATTGTATGTAGGTATAATTACACAGCATTTTAAGTCTGAAATTTTTTGAGAAATTTTTAAGAAATCCGTTTGTTTCACAATAATTGTTTAAGGCTGACAAATTACGTTTTTTTTCTAAAATAATTGGCAAGTCTTTTGCCTAAAAGACCATAAATTTTGGCAATATAATCTATGGCGTTATTACTTGAGTCTAATATAAAACATTTCCATTTTTAATGGATAGACTTTTTTTCTGCTTCTGTAAAATGTTTGGATTGTAAAATATAGGTACTAATGTATTTTTTTAAATCGGCAGATTTTACTTTTTTTAGATGTTTTAAAATAAAAGTTTTATCTGTATCTATTTGTTTGTAGTATTTTAAAAACTTTGGAATATTTTGTTGAATACTCAAACGTATAAAGCGAATTTCTATATTGTTTGGCTCTTTTAGCAGTGCATATTCTACTAATGCAATACCGTCTTTAAAAAGTTGTTTTTTCTTTTTTATAGATTTTTGCTGCTTAGAAATTAATGCGGTTGCCGCTCCTTTATATGCTATAAATACTTTTTTATCTTTTTTGGTTATTGGCTGCATTTTTTTATACAATACTAATGCTTCCGATTTGGATTTTACGGCTGCTTTATATGCCGTTCTTACGGAAGTAATATTTATTTTAAATATACTTATAGTAATACCAATAAAAAGGATAATAGTTTTCAAAATAATTATATTTTTTGATAAAGTGCCGTTAGTTTTAAAGCTAAGGTATCTTTAAATTTTGTGCTGTTTTTCACTTTAATATTGCCATTTTCTTCTTCAGAAATGGTAATATTAAGGTTTAAATCTTTATTTATATCTGGATTTATAATTGCCATAAATTTTACATTAGAGCATTTTTTCATAAACAGCTTATTGTTAGTAAGGCTTTCTACGATGTCTTTGGTAATTTGCATCATACATACACCTGGCATTATTGGATTACCGGGAAAATGTCCTTCAAAAATGGTGTGTTTATTATTTATGGTAATATCAAAAGAATAATTTTTGTTTTCTTCTATTACGTTTTTTGCTTCTATTTTGTAAAAATTTTCTAAAACCATTTTTCTAAATCAAATTTATAAGTTAGTCCTATTTGTGTAACATAATTCTTGCCAATACTATTTCCAAAACCGTCTGGTACTTCATCTTTAAAACTAAATTTCCATCTTGCTTCTATTCCTAAGCCAAAAGGAAAGTGAAATCCAAAACCTCCAAATGCACTATAATCTGTTTCTAATTTTATTCTTGTACCAGCTGCTTCATTAACAATTTCTTTAGTACCATTTAACTTAAGGTCTAACGATGGACCTATAACAACATAGAAACGTTCTCGTACAAGGTAAATTTTGTTTGCTAAGGTAATAATAAAAAAATCTTGGTTGTAATTTTCTGTACCTTGTTGTGAATAGGATATTTCTGGTTGTAATGCATATCCAATACTATTAAAGTATAATTCACCAAAAACACCTGCATAAAAACCTTTTCGATTGTTATCGTGTACATTTTCGATTTTTGTATTATTATATCCAATTTTAATTCCGGGATTAAATGATATTTGAGAGTACATTGTTAAAAATGTAGTTGTAATTAGTACTATTGTTATTGCTGTTTTTTTCAATTTTATTTTACTTTTAGGTTTATTTGTTAAAATCAAATTTATAGGTTATACCAAATTCAATTGCGGTACTGTTTCTTTGGTCTTGTGTATGAAATAGACTATCATCATTTGCAAAATCGCGCTTACTATTTTATCTGCAAACGTATAATAAATTCCAATTTAGATTATCTTCCAAAGTCAAATTTATAAACTGCACCTATCTGAAATACTTATTAATAATGTTAAAACTACTTTTTTATTCTTTATATTTTTATTTTTTTAGGTTGAATTTATAAGCAATTCCTAATTGAATTACTTGGTTTTTATGTGAGTTATAGTTATAATATTGGTTACTAGCATCTACTCTTCCTAAATCAAAAGTATCTATAAATCCTTGTTTAAATCTAGCTTCGATAGTTAAACTTTTAGACACTTCAAATCCAATTCCTCCAATAAATCCAATATCTACAGCATTGGTAACAGATTCGTAATAATTATAGTAATTATTGTTATCGTTATTAATAAAATCTACATTTTCACTCATTCGAATATCTAAATAAGGGCCAAATAGTATATGTGCTCTATCTGCAACATTAAATTTATTTATTATTGCTACAGAAAAGAAGTCTGCACTAATGGTATTGGATTTTATTTTATCGTAATTTCCTTTAAGTTTTGTTCCTTCTTTAGAGTATGTTAGCTCTGGCTGTAAGGTATATAAATCTCCTAATTTTACAGATAATAATGCACCAAAATATAAATCTGTTTTTTTATCACTTTGCAAATTAGAATAGTCCGATAG
>WFMU01000135.1 GCA_015488935.1 Flavobacteriaceae bacterium
GTTTTTAAAGATTACATAAATCCTATAAATAAAACCATAAAAATAAAAGGGCTAAATATTGGTAAATATATTATCCAAATTTCTAATGATAAAAAATTAATTAACCAACAAATACAAATTAAATAAAGTTCTATTCCCCAAGACTATATATCATGACAAAATTTCATTTAGCAATGCTAATTTTTCTAGTTACAACATACAGCAACGCACAAGATTTAAAATCAGAAATCGGTGTAATAACTGGTATGACATCTATGCAAACAGATTATGGAGAACGTGCACATTTTGGAAGTAGCTATGCCAATGTTGGCTTTGGAATTGGTGGTGTTTATTATCTGAGTTTCGATAATTTTAGAAAAAGATGGAATGACAAAACAACATATTTAAAAGAACATATTAGACTTCGAGTAGAACTATCGTATATCCAAGCAAATTTAATTCATAGAGGACGATATACCAGAGGAAACACTAATTTCACAAAACTGTATAATGCCATGAAAGGAAAAGCCCAAATTTTTAATTATGGTTTACAATTTGAATATACTTTACATGATATGTCCAATCAAAAAAGAGTAAATCCGTATATAAGTGTAGGATTTTTAGGAAATAAAAATACACCAAAACTAGAGTCCTCCTTAGGAGATATAAATACCAATCCCTATTTAATACCATCAGTATATAACAACGGAATTTATTTAAAGAGTAATAGTTCCACAGCAATAATATTAGGAATTGGTACCAGAATAAACCCAAAAGACAAAAATAAAAAAACAAGCTTTCTCATCGATTTTAGATGGCAGCGATTTAACTCCGATAAAATAGAAGGACTAACACCCAAAATAAATGCCAATAAATATAACGATTGGTTGCTATTTATAAGTATTGGATACACATTTAACATCAACTAAAAAGTAAAAAATATAATTAATTCCTTTAAAAATTAATATCATGAAAAGACTATTCCTCCTGTTCGCATTAATTACCATAACAACAAATGCACAAGTTGGTATTGGTACAACAACACCAAATGCATCTGCACAATTAGATGTTAAAGCAACAAACAAAGGTGTTTTAATTCCTAGAATGACACAAGCACAACGAAATGCAATTGCATCTCCAGCAACCAGTCTTTTAATTTACCAAACCAGTGCTGCTGCTGGATATTATTACTACAACGGCTCACAATGGATAAAATTAGCAACAGGAGCAAATGCAACCGCAGGCAAAGATATAGATATTAGCGGTACAAATGTTATAGATATAGAACCTACATTAAATTTTGTAGATAAAATACAACCTGTTGGAAAATTAGACATCATATCTTCTAATATTTATCACGAAAATACAATAACGAGTAATATAGGTATTGGATTAAATAATGGTGCATACAAAACAACAAACCAAGGATTTTATAACATACTTTTTGGATATGAAGCAGGAAAAAGAATAATAAGTACTACAGGAACAACAAGCGAAGGAAGCCAAAATATTGCAATAGGTAGTTCAACACTAAGATATTTAACCACAAACATTAGAAATGTAGCTATTGGTACAAATTCCCTTAGAAATTTAACAACAGGCGAAGCAAATACAGCATTAGGTCCTTACGCAGGTAGTTTTTTAAAAACAGGCTCCAATAATGTGTTTGTTGGCTATCATGCTGGAGATAATCTAAATATTGGCTCTAATAATATTTTTATAGGAAACAATGCAGGTAAAAATGCTGCAGGAAATAATAAATTAATTATAGAAAATACAAATGCCGATGCTAATAATGCACTAATTTATGGAGAATTTGGTAGCGATAATACCACTACTGGAAATATTTTAAGAACCAATAGCCAATTTCAAATAGGAGACCCTACACTTACAGGATATGCATTTCCAACCACAGATGGCACCGCTAATCAAGTAATGGCAACAGATGGTTCAGGACAAATTAGCTTTGTAAATCCATCTAGTATTTTTACAAATACAGATAACCAAACCATAAATAATTTCAGTTTCAATGCAAGCAACAACCTTTTAACCTTAGAAATAGAAAATGATGGTATTGCACCACAAACCGTAAATTTATCTACACTAAAAGATGCCGATTGGTATAAAATAGGAACAACAAATAGTCCAACCAATATTAATGACGATATCTATACCAATAATAATGTAAAAATAAACAACGGAAGACTAGATGTAACAAACAATAATATTAATGTATATTCTGGAAAAATTGCGGTAAATTCTCCTCCAAATGTTACTGGTGGAATTAGTGTTACAAAAACCATAAACAATAATTCTGCAAATACTTATTATAATATATTTTCGCAAATAACCTCAAATAGTACTACCAATTCTAGAGCAATATCTTCTAGTATTATTGGAAATGGTACAGGCTCTGCAACCGCATTTTCTGCCAATTTATCTGGGACAGGAACTAGAAATCAAACAGGGCTTTTTAACGATTTTACAAATAACAACGCACTATCAAATACAGGTGTTTTTAACTACTTTTTAGGTACTACTACAGGTAATAGTTATGGAATAAGAAATGAGAAGTATCCAGCAAATCTAATGGCTGGAAACTTTTATGGTTTATATAATGATATTGCGGGAGCAAGTACAAACAGATTATATGGAGCTTATACAAATATAGGAGTAGGTGCAGGAAATCAATATGGCTATTTTGCCTCATTGTCTGGAGGAACAGGTGTAAGATATGGTATGTTTGCCAATCTTTTAGGAACAGGTGGTGGTACGGATTATGGTATTTACAGTAGTGTAGAAGATAATACCAATGGCTATGCAGCATACTTTAAAGGTAGAGTTTCTTTAGGAAATAGTACCTCAAACCGCTATTTAATGCCTACAGCAGATGGTACTGCCAACCAAGTAATGACAACGAATGGCACAGGTCAAGTAAGCTTCGCAAATGTATCTAGTATCTTTACCGAAACTGGAGATATCTCTCAAGTTATTGCAGGTAATGGTCTTATTGGAGGTGCATTAAGTGGTATAGCAACCATTCATGTAGTAGCAAAAAATGGTTTAACAACTACTGCAAATGATATAAAATGGGGAGGAACACTTGTACAAGATACAAACATCAATTATGGTACTTTTGATACTCGATTTAATTTAAATGGTACTGGAGATTTTATTATACAAGATAATGGTACTGGAGTTTTTAGTGTTTCTGATAATGGCGAAACTACCATGGGTAGAAATACCTTTTGGAAAACTAGTAATATTGCAGGTACAACTATTGCCTCTATAACAAACGACACAAACGATGGTGTATTCAAAGTTTATGATAATGGTTTAGCTTCTGTAATTTTAGATGCAAATTCTGGATACGTATTTAACGAACAAGGCTCTAGTCGCTATTTTAGAATAGAGTCAAATGCCAATGCAAATATGTTTAAACTAAATCCAACTTTAAATAGAATATCCATTGGTACAGGTACATCTGCAGGTACATTTAATGTACTTGGAAATTCCTATTTCTCAGACGATATTATTTTAAGAGATGGTGCTATAAATACAGGAGATACTTTAGTTAAAATATCTGATTCCACAGATGATGGTGTAATAGAAGTTTATGAAAACAATGGCGTAAACCATAGAATACATGGTAATGGTACAACCGTTTTTAATGAAAAAGGATTACCAATAGATTTTAGAATTGAATCTGACCATAGACCTAACATGTTTATTGTAGATGCAAGTTATGATATTGTTAGAATAGGAACAAATGCCACAGGAGGAGTTGCTGAACAAGGAAATACAAGAAATGTAGCAGGATTTAATACAACGGTTAGGTATGTTGCCGATTTTCAAATAGCAGGAAATAATAAAAACACAGCCGTTGGAATTGGAAGTAGCGAATTTTTATTAGATGCAGGAAATTTGTACATTATGATACACGGAAATTTATTACCTTATGATGATGCAGTACGCAGCCTCGGTACATCTAGCTGGAGATGGGCTTCACTTTGGGCTACAGACGGAACCATAAATACCAGCGATATAAGACAAAAGAAAAATATAAAACCATTATCGTATGGTTTAGACGATATTATGAAGATTGAAACCATCACTTTTAATTGGAAAAATATGCCTAATAAAGACAAAAAAATAGGATTCTCTGCACAAAATTTACTAAACGTATTACCAGAAGTAGTAAAAACACACGAACTAGTTACCGTAGATGAAGAAACAGGTAAACAAGAATTAAAACCCGTAAAAAACTTAGGCGTGTATTATTCCGATATTATACCAGTAACCGTAAAAGCAATACAAGAATTAAAAAACGAAGTAGATACGCTTAAAGCAGAAAACAAAGCATTAAAACAACAAATAGCAATCATTAAACAATTAGAACAACGCATAAACACCCTAGAAAAGAAAAATTAACAACGCCTTTTAAAATTATGAAACAATTAGTATTAATCGTAACAACATTAATTAGTATTACAATATACGCACAAGTAGGAATAGGTACAACAAATCCAAACAACTCGGCACAATTAGACATCAACTCCACCAACAAAGGACTCTTAGTTCCGAGAGTACATCTTTTAGCTGTCCATAATACTTCTCCAATAACAACCACACCAGCACAAGGACTTCTGGTATATAATACCAATCCGAGTATTGCAAACGGAAGTGGTGTTGGATTTTATTATTATGAAGGTGTACTTTGGAAAAAATTAAGTACTACAATTAGTACAAATAACACCCTAAACCAAGCGTACAACCAAGGTGGTTTAGGCTCTGGTAGAACCATAACAGCAAATAATGGCGATGTACAAATAAAAGGTGGCTTTGGATTAACAGTAAAAAATAATATTAAAGTAGGCAACCAAATATTACACGATGGAGATGCAGGAAACAATATCTCATTTACACCAGACAAAATGGTACTTTCTACAGGATTTATTAATTTTATGGAAATAAATAAAGTCAATAAAGAAGTGGTATTTAATAATACTAGTGGAGTATTCGATTTTAGAATTAAAGTTCCTACAAGTCCAGACATCTTTTTTGTAGATGCCAGTGCAAGGAAAATTGGTATTAAAAATGGAGCACCAGATGCCGAATTAGATGTTAATGGAACCGTAGATGTGGTAGATAATGTAGGCGGAACAATAAACATAGGAGGTATTAATTACAATGAGGACACATTTACAGTATCTAGAAATATAAGTAATAATGGTGCCGCAATAAATGCAGAACTAACAACTACAGATAATTCACAAACTCGATCGGTTATCAAAACATATAATAACTTAACAAAAACAAATGTAGATATTAATAGAAATGATGCTAACGGTAAATACTTTGGTGTCAAAATAAAGAAAGATAATCTTGCAGCTAGATCAACAACTGGGATGGAAATAAATCTAACTACAAACACCTCAGCAAACCATAATACGACACATTACGGTGTAAACACCAGTTTAGAATATAATGGATCAGGCTCTATTTATGGAAATAAAATAGCACTAAACGGTTCAGGCAATGCTATAAAATATGGCTTTCATGTAAACATTCCAGATACTGCTGGAGGAATACATTATGGTATTTTATCCGATGTTAGAAAAAATACAGGATATGCAGGTTTCTTTATTGGACGAATGTCCTTAGGTTCAAGCAGCTCTAGATATATCATGCCACTAACAGATGGCACAGCAAACCAAGTAATGACAACCAATGGCTCTGGTGTAGTAAGTTTTGTAAATCCTTCTGCATTATTTACAGATACCAACACCCAAAATACCTTAGACCAAGCTTATGACGAAGGCGGAGCTGGTGCAGGAAGAACCATTACAGCAGATAACGGTGCTGTAACCATAAATGGTACCGATGGTTTTGTAGTAAATGGAACCATAGACAGTGGCGCTTTAGCATCTACTGGAGCAGGTACTAAAATGTATTTTAATCCTAATAAAGCCGCTTTTAGAGCAGGAAGAGTAGATGGCGTACCTTACGCACAATATTGGGATAATGCACAACTTGGAAAATATTCATTTGCAAGTGGACTAAATACACTTGCTCAAGGAGAGGCTTCTGTATCTATGGGACATTACAATAAATCAATAGGTTCTTACGCTACTTCATTCGGAACTTTTGCTTTTGCAGTTGGAGATATGTCTGTTGCCCTAGGAAACTATGCAAAAGCAGAAGGATGGTCCTCTTTTGCAACAGGAAATCACTCCTCTGCTAAAGGAGTTACTTCTACTGTTTTTGGAACAAATAATACGGCAAATGGTTTTTCATCAACCGTAGTAGGTATGTACAATGATGCAGTAGTTGCTGTTGAAAATGCCGTTTCAAATGCAACACCTCTTTTTATTATTGGTAATGGTGATAATGATTTAACAAGAAGCAATGCCTTAACCATTTATAAAAATGGTAAAATGAATATTAATGACGCTTATGATATGCCTCTTTCAGATGGTACAGCCAACCAAGTAATGGCAACCGATGGTGCAGGTGCAGTAAGCTTTGTAAATCCTGCTACAATATTTACAGATACCAACACCCAAAATACCCTAAACCAAGCTTATGACGAAGGTGGTGCTGGTGCAGGAAGAACAATAAACACAACAAATGGTGCCGTATTATTAAATGGTAACGATGGTTTAGAAATACGTGGTGCAGCAGCAGGAATTAATATTTCAAATACCGCAGAAAACGAAAGTGGCATCCATTTTAGAGATAGTGGAAATACAAGTCAATATGCCAATGTTAATTTTGATAATAGCAATGCAAATACCTCATTAAATATGTATGTAAATAGTGCAACACCTATGGTAACACTAGACGATAACCAAAGAGTTGGTATTGGCACTACTACACCAAGCGATAAATTGGCTGTGGCAGGAACACTTAATCTTAATCAAGGTATTGGAGCAGGTATTGCTCTAAAAGCAAATGGTGCAGAAGCACTTTGGTTTAATGGAACGCAATTTAGTTGGGGATTTGGAGGTACTGCTAATTATTTTGCAGATAAAGTTGGTATCGGAAACAACGCTCCATTTTTCAAATTAGATGTTAAAAATAATACTTCTGGAGATTATGTAGCACAAATTCACAACGAAAGTACTAGTACAAATGCAGATGGTTTACGTATTAGATTAAACGCAACAAATCCTGGTGCAGCAAATTATTTTGTTGGTTTTTATAATGGAAGTAACGTGCAAAGAGGACGAATTACTGGTAACGGAACAGGTGTAACCTACAATACAACCTCAGACCGTCGATTAAAAACCAATATTGTTTCCATTAAAAATGCATTACAAATAATTGATAAAATTCAACCTAGAAAATACGAATTTAAAGCCAATCGTGGTGTAGAAGAATTTGGATTTATTGCGCAAGAATTACAAACCGTATATCCACAAGCAGTAAGTGGCGACCCTAACGGAAATGTAAAAACAGATCCAATGATGGTAGATTATAGTAGATTAACACCAATACTTGCCGCTGGAATTAAAGAATTGAATAAAAAAGTAAAAAAATTAGAAGATGAAAATAATACTTTAAAACAACTACTCCTTAAATACAAAGCTTTAGAAACACGCATTAACAACATAGAAAACAAAACAAATTAAACATTAAATTAAAATTACTAAATATTATAATTATGAGAAAAACAATACTTTTATTATTATTACTATCATTAACCATAAATAACTTTGCACAACCAGCAAATGATACCTGTGCCAATGCCCAAGTAATTACAGTTACTACTGCAAGTAATACCAATATTACTTTTGATACTGCAACAGCCGTTTCTAACAACGAAGTTGGCTGTTCTGGAACCACAGCCGCCGATTATGTCGATGTATGGTACGAATTTACCATGCCTGTAAATGGAAATGTTTTTGTAGATGGTAGCATTGCTTGGAATAAATTCCAGCTATTAGACACTTGCAATGGTACCGAATTATTTTGTATTACTGGCAGTGGATTCTTCTACAATCTTACCGCAGGAACTACCTACAAACTAAGAGTGTATCGAGAGACAAACAGTGCAACAAACAGTTATCAAGATTTTAATATACAAGCCTACGATTTACTATCAAACGATAATTGTGCAAACGCAGAGCCTATTACAATATCTACAGCAACTGCACTTACTGTAAATTTTGAATTAGGAGGAGCGCAACCTGTAAATGAAATTAATTGTGCCAATACTTTTGCAAGAGATTACGTATCGGCTTGGTACGAATTTACCATGCCTGTAAATGGGAATGTTTATGTAGATGCCTCTATTGCATGGAACCGTTTTCAACTACTTGATACCTGTAATGGAACAGAATTATTCTGTTTTAATGGCGATGGTGTTTTTTCTGGATTAACAGCTGGAACAACCTATAAACTAAGACTATATAGATACGATAATTATGCAACATCATCCTATAAAAGTTTTACCATACAAGCCTTTACACAAGTTACAAACGATACTTGTGCTACAGCTGAAGTATTAGCCGTTGCCACAGCAAACGCATTAACAGTTCCTTTTGAATTAAGAGCAGCAGCTTCAAATAACGAAATGGGTTGTTCTGGAACTTCACCAACATTATATTCCGATGTTTGGTACGAATTTACCATGCCTGTAAATGGAAATGTTTATGTAGATGGAAGTATTTCTTGGAATAGATTTCAATTATTAGACGCTTGTAATGGTAACGAACTATTCTGCTTATCTAACGATGGTTATTTTTATAATTTAACAGCAGGTACAACATATAAGTTACGTGTTTTTAGACAAAATAGCCAAGTACCTTCTAGTTATCGAGAGTTTACCATACAGGCATTTAGTCAAGCAACAAATGACGATTGTGCTAATGCTGAAACCATTTCTGTAACCACTGCATCTGCAACAGATGTTTCTTTTGAATTAAGAGGTGCACAAAATCATACAGAAGAAGGTTGCTCTGGCTCTTCTACTGCAGATTACATGGATTTATGGTACGAATTTACCATGCCTGTAAACGGAAATGTCCTTATTGATGGTAGTATTCCATGGAATAAATTTCAAATTTTAGACGCTTGTAATGGCAACGAGTTACTTTGTACTGGCAATACAGGAATTGCTTATGCCTTAGTTGCCGGAAACACTTACAAATTAAGAGTTTATAGAGCAACTGGTAGTGCCGCTAGTACCTATCGTAGTTTTAGTATTCAAGCATTTCCACAAATTGCAAACGACGATTGTGCCAATGCAGAAACCATTACGCTTGTTGCAGGAACATCTGTAAATACTAATTTTGAATTGGTTGGTGCACAATCTAATATCGAAGCTGGTTGTGCTGGAGATACACCAGCAAACTATCACGATGCTTGGTACGAATTTACCATGCCTACACAAGGAAACATTTTTGTAAATGGTTTTCTTAACTGGAATAAATTTCAATTATTCGATGCCTGTAATGGTAACGAATTATATTGTTTTTCAAATGCTGGTTATTTTAATAATTTAACTTCTGGTACAACCTACAAATTGCGTGTGTATAGAACCAATATTTATGCACCAGCTGCATTTAGAAGATTTACTTTAAACTTAACAAGCACCTTAGCTACTGAAGATAATTCCTTTTTAAAAGAGAATTTAATTGTACAAAATACAAACAATCGTAGCGTTAAAATTATTTCCAGAAATGGTAAACTTGTTAAAAAAATAAGTTTTTATTCTATTTTAGGTAAAAAAATAATAGATAATACGCCAAATCAATCAGAATTTGAAATAGCAACTCCAAATATAAAATCTGGTAGTGTCATATTCGTTAAAGCGCAACTAGAAAATAATAAAGTAATTAGCACTAAATTTTTATATCAGTAGATATAAAAATTAGAAAAAATCTTGATGTCAATTCGGGTAGAGTTCCTAAAAAGAATGTTTTTAAAACAAAATACTTTTGGACTTTACTCGAATTGTCTTTTCTATAAAAATTCTCGTTAAATAAGTGTGACTTTAAGACAAGCTCTCGTCTAAAGAAGTTGCGTTTCTAAAAAAGAAAATGGTAGTTAAAATACTCACTAAAAATACCAAAGCACCAAACTGATGTAAAACACCCAACGCTACAGGTACACTATACAAAATGGTAAAAACACCCAACAAAAATTGCACACTAATAGCAATAATTAAAAAGCGAATGGCATTTTTTTGGTAAATAGACAAAAAACTTTTTAAGGATTTTGCAACAATATAAAACACTAATAACAATACTATTACAGCAACCCAACGATGTATAAATTGGATGGTATAAGGACTTTCAATCAAGGAAATAAATCCAGTTTCTTGAAAGGTTTCTTTTATTATACGAGGCATCCACTCCACTCCCATTTTTGGATAGGTTGGATATAATTTCCCTGCTTTTAAACCTGCCATAAATGCGCCATAAATGATTTGTAAACTTGTAAAGAACAATAAAATTCTAGACCATTTAAAAATTTGCTTTGTTTCTTTAGTAGGAATTTCTTTTTTTGGAAATAATAAATCCAGAGCAATCCAATAAATATACGAAAATAAGAGTAATGCTAAAACCAAATGTGTTGCCAATCTAAAATGACTTACATTTGGGTTATCTACCAAGCCACTTTTTACCATATACCAACCAACCAGACCTTGTAAACCGCCAAGTAAAAAAATAACGATTAGGTTATTACGCAATTTTTTGGTTTTAATTTTCTTTTTTATAACAAAGTAAAGAAATGGTATTAAGAATACAAAGCCTATTATTCTACCAATAAGTCGATGTAAATATTCCCAAAAAAAGATGTCTTTAAATTCATCTAAGGTAAAATGATAATTCTTTTTTATGTACTCTGGCGAGGTTTTATATTTGGTAAATTCTTCTTGCCATTGGGTTTCATTTAGCGGAGGAATGGTTCCTGTAACGGGTTTCCATGTTACCATAGAAAGTCCAGAATGTGTTAATCTTGTAATTCCGCCAATGAATACCATAGTTGCTACTAAGGCACAACCTATTAATAACCATTTGGCAATTTGCTTGTCATTTTTAGAAATAGAGTTTATCACTTAGTCGAATTTTTTTTCTTTTAATTCAAAATCTTTTCCAAGATATACTTTTCGCACCATTTCATCGGCGGCTAATTCTTTTGGTGTTCCTTCTTTTAAAATACCACCTTCAAACATCAAATAGGTTCTATCTGTAATGGCAAGTGTAGCTTGTACATCGTGATCGGTAATTAAAATTCCGATATTTCTATTTTTTAATTGTGCTACAATGGTTTGGATGTCGTGCACTGCAATTGGGTCAACACCTGCAAAGGGTTCATCTAATAAAATAAATTTGGGGTCAGAAGCCAAGCAACGTGCAATTTCGGTTCTTCTACGCTCTCCTCCAGAAAGTAGGTCGCCTCTATTTTTGCGTACGTGCCCTAAGCTAAATTCTTCGATTAGGGATTCTAATTTTATCTTTTGTTCTTTTTTAGAAAGGTTTGTAAATTGCAATATGGATAATATATTGTCTTCTACCGATAATTTTCGGAATACCGATGCTTCTTGTGCCAAATAGCCTACTCCTTTTTGTGCTCTTTTATACATGGAATCTTTGGTAATTTCTTCATCGTCTAAAAATATTCGTCCAGCATTTGGTTTAATCATTCCTACAATCATATAAAACGATGTGGTTTTTCCTGCACCATTTGGACCTAGTAATCCAATAATTTCTCCTTGTTCTACGGCAACTGATATTCCTTTAACCACTTTTCGTTTTCCATAAATTTTTTCAATATTTTCGGCTCTTAAAATCATTTATTCCTTTATTTGGTTTTTTACAAAGATACATAAAGACAACGGTTGTAAAGAAATCTTATGCTAAATTTGCGTTAAAATATATTTTTGTAGTAATTGTTTTTCAGACAAAATACTTCATTACATCATTTATTTAACTGTTATTTTCTTTGCTTTTTTCTTTTCATTTTTTAGTACTCTTGCCGAAATAAAAATACTTACTTCGTAAAGGATAAGCATTGGTATTGCTACAATTATTTGACTTATTATATCTGGTGGTGTTATTATTGCTGCCAATAGTAATACTAGTATTAATGCATACTTTCTATATTTCTTTAAAAAATCTGGTGTTATTAATCCCATTTTAGATAAAAAATAGATAATAATTGGTAATTCAAATATCATTCCTGATGCCAAAACAGATGCTTTTAACAAACCGATATAGGAGCTTAAATCGATATTGTTTCTTACTTCTTTTGCTACGGTATAACTACCTAAAAAATTAACGGATAATGGTGTGATGATATAGTATCCAAATAATATTCCTAAAAAAAACAGGAAGGAGGAAATCACAATAAATGTTGCTGCGCCTTTTTGTTCTTTTTCGTATAGTGCTGGTTTTATAAATTTCCATATTTCCCAAATTATAAATGGAAATGCCATAACAAATCCAGCAGCAATAGAGGTCCAAATATGTGCAGAAAACTGACCTGCCATAGTTCTACTTTGTACTACAAAAGGAATTTCATCGACACATAATCCTTCTGTTCCGAAGCTTTTGGATAGATTACACATAAAGCGATAGGTCCAAAAATTGATATTTTTTGGTGCTAATATTATTTTATTAAAGATAAAGTCTTTCATCATAAAAGCAATAATTCCAAACACAAAAATTGCTGCGCTTGATCGTATTAGCATCCAGCGCAATTCTTCTAAATGATCTAAAAAAGACATTTCTTTTTGTGGTGTACTCATTGTTTTTATTTAG
>WFMU01000136.1 GCA_015488935.1 Flavobacteriaceae bacterium
ATTACTTCTGTGTTAAAACGAAAAAAGGTTGCCAAATTGGCAACCTTTTTTCGTTTTTAAATAACCTTGTGTTATTGAATAGCGTAGTTTGTTCCTGTTTTTGTAATTTGAATTACGTTTGGATGGTAACCATTTCCTCCAAAATTACCATAACCAGACCAGTTTAGGTACTGAGAACTAGAACTTGTTCCATTAATTACTTGCGAAGAAATACCAACTTGCCCAACAGTTAAGAAAAATGTTGTATCGTAAGTAAGTGGATCTGTAGTACTAATAGTAACATCGCTAGGAGCCCAATAATCTACATGGATAAAATAAACACCATCTGCATCTGAAGCATGTAATACTACTGCTTCTGGACAATCATTCCAAGAGTGGGCTACATCTGGATTACCAGCAACCCCTAAATATAAATCTAAATCTTGTGCACATGCATCAATAGGAGCGCCTGTATCATCAACTGCTCCATCAGATACGGTCCAACCTAATTTAATAGTTAAATCATCTTCTGTATAATCAGCAACTGTAACAGCAACTGTATTTTTAGAAGTTGTAACTCCGTTCATAGATTCCATTGCTCTCAACTCAAATGTTGCTTTTTTGTTATCTACTACAAAATCAGTCATACCGTATATAGTAATACTTCCGCTATTAGCATAAGCTGGTATTACAACTTTTGCACCAATTGGTCCATAATCAAGAGCTGAATAATGAGAAACACCATCAGCAATTTCTTGTGGTGAGTTAAAAGAAAAATCTTCGCCATCTATTGCATTTCCTCCAACTTGTACCAACTTAAATATTAATGGTTTTGGCGATACAGTATTTGTACTAATTGTTATTGTTGCACTACCATTCTCGGATACTTGTACTGTAGGTGTATCTACATTTACAGCTGGTTTTGCATTTCTTGGTAACTCAGGGCTTTGTGTTGTATCACAAGACGTGATAAACAAACCTAAAGTTAAAGATACCAATGTTAATTTTATAATGTTCTTCATAATTTATTGTTTTGTATAAGTTGATGTATATTTTGTTGGTTCTCCACTAAACATAATGTAGTATCTTAAAGTAAAATTACCATTTTCATCAACGGTAGTTGTAGCTGTACCTCCAACTTCATTACCTGTATAATGATCTCCTAAAGCATGTTTTGGAATAGTAATTGTACCACAAATGTCTTCAAATTTAACTCCTTTACCATTTCCATTTAAGAAATCGTTGGTAGTCCAAAGTCCAACACTTCTAGACCAAAATGAATTTACATGGTCAGTTATGATAGTTTCGATTCCTCTATCTACCATAGAACCATCTTCGCGAACTGTTGTTACGGCATAAGAATGCATACCAATTTCAGATTGACAACCCACAAAATTGATAGTCATTTTTTTAGCAAGACTAGAAACTACAACTCCATCAACAGATGTTGCTACATCTAAAACCAATTTAGTTGGTTCTGCAGGGCTAAAGTTTCCTGTATTAATTCCAATTGACACATTATCAAATACTTCTCCAGAAGCAATAGTTCCTGTAGAACTGTTTAATGTATATTCGTTATTTACGGCTGTTGTTTCAGCTGCATCTACAGAAATAGTATAAGTGATGTTTTTATCATTAGAAGATCCATCGGCACCACCAAGTATATTTACAGGGTAATTTTTGTTGATAGTTCCTAAATCTTCAAAATAATTTTCAGTTATGTCTGCTTTTCCCCAACCTACAATTCTAGGTCCGGTAGTTAAATCGTGTCCATCAATTGTACTTTCATTATTTAACTCACAAGAAGTAAATGAAAATGCAATTATGACAGCGAATAGTACTAATTTTAAATTTTTCATGTTATATATATTTTAAATGTTAGAGATAGATTTACATTTGCCAAAATAAACTTGGTTGGAATACTTGTGCTCTAGTAATGTTAATTACGTTTGAAGAATTTCCTACAAATTCAGATTGTGGATACATTAAACGGTAAGGTCTGTGTGTATCTGTTGTTAGTAATGGTAATGGTGGATTTGGGAATCCAGTTCTATTATGCTCAATGAGTGTCTCAGCACCATCTGTTGCATGAAGAGCTACCCATTTTTGAGTGATTATTTTTTCTAAATTAACTGTACCAACTGCAGTAACATAAGCAGGTGCACTTGCAGCTAAATCTAATAACTTGAATGATTCTGTAATACCATCTTCAAATAATTGTTGTGCATCTCCAGATATTTTTCCATTTAAAGCAGCTTCTGCTTGTAAAAATAAACTTTCTGATGCAGTAAAGAACCATCCATCTTGTGTTCCAGAACGCAATAATCCAGGACCAATATACGATAATCCATTATTTGGATCGTCTGGGTCATCAGCACCTTGCTCAATACCTTGGTATCCACCAGATGGTTGTGTAAAGAATTTAGAAATACGGTCATCAGATATAAATGGTGCAATATTTCCTTTTAGATACTCAATAAAGTATTTTGAACCAACAATAAATTGATTATTTCTAGTTCTATCTCCATTTGTTTGGAAACCATAATAGTTCCAGAAAGGATTTTGTTTTCCAGCATCTACTGCATAGCCTGGGTTAATCATAACGTTATCTCCAGCGCCTAAAAATTCGGCTCCTGCTAATTCTGCAAACTTAGAGTTTACAAATGCTTGCATATTACTATCTGACGAAGATGCAGCTCTTACTAATAATTTTAATTTTAAAGTATTTGCTAATTTTTTCCACATACCCATATTACCACCAAGCATCACATCATTTGCGCCAGGATTTACTGCAGAACCTGCATTGTCAATCAGATTAATTGCTTGGTTAAGTGCATCATAAAGCCCTACATAAATTGATTTTGCATCGTCATATTTAGGTTGGTAATTATCACCTCTTTGAAAAGCTTCAGAATATGGAGCATCTCCATATAAATCAACGATATATTGCATATTGTGTGATTTTAAAATCATTGCAATAGCTGCATAGTTAGCATACTTTGGGTCATTTTTATTGATAATTGCCTGTAACTTATCTGTTACAATATAATTTTTTTCCCAAACTTGAGAATAAAATGTATTGGTAATATTGTAGTGATATTCATCATCATTACCACCTGTAAAGTTGGTTACGTCTCCAGCCCATTGGTTCATCATAATACCTCCAAGTCTATTTTGGTTTTGAACCAAGATATTATATGTCCCATTTTGTGCTGCTGGTAATATCAACTCTGGCGTAACAGTATCCGAAGTAGGATTATTTACATCCTCATTCACATCTAAAAAACTATCGCATGAGGCAAGGCCAAATGTAAGTATTAGAAGAATTATTGTTGTTTTTATTAATTTCATAATTATTAATTTTTAAAATGTTAAATTAAGACTAAAACCAAAAGTCTTAGTTGTTGGGTTATTACTTGTTTCACTAATACCAATTACTGTACTTGCTGCTTCAGGATCTGCATAACCTCTGTTTTCTTTTGCAAGTATTGTAAATGGGTTTCTTGCTTGTGCAGCAATAGTAATATCTTTTAAACCAGTTTTTCCAATTAAAGATTCTGGTAAAGTATAAGATAGTGAAATTTCTCTTACTTTAAATGCACTTGCATCAACTACTAAGTTACTACCTACAGCATTATAATTACCAGAGTAGTAATTTAGGAAACTAGCAGGTCCTCCAGATGCAGTTGGCACACTAGTATTTTCTACATAAACACCAGGAGAGGTTTCTATAACTGAATTCGGGAATATAAATTCTTGTCTTCCGTTTTCTGCAGATTCAACTAAGTTTCCTGTCCATGCTAATTGGTATTTTAAATCGGAATAAAATTTATGTCCACCTCTGTAGTCTGCAGTAACACCTAAAGTAAAATCTTTATATGAAAATGAAGAGTTAAAACCTACTACATACTTAGGAGTTGCTTGTCCTAAAACAACATAATCACTATTGATTAATGGTGTACCATTTGCTCCAATAATTACTCTACCTTGTGGGTCTCTTTGGAAATCTGTACCTTTAATTGTTGGGTAAACTTGTCCAACTTCAGCAAATATCCCAACAGGTCTAACAAATCTACTGTGCTGTCCAGTTTGTACCGATTTACTTTGGTCTGATACTTTTGTTACGGTCATTTTATCTTTAGATAAACTAAAGTTTAAGTCCCATTTATAATTTTCATTTTTTAGCGCTGTTAACCCTAAGTCTATTTCAAATCCTTCTGTATCAGCTTCTCCAATATTAATTCTATTGTTTCTTAAACCAGAAGCATTAGAGGTACTAATACTGTTAATTTGATCTTGCGCACTTCCTTTATATCCAGCTAAATCTAATCTAATTCTACTTTTTAAGAATTCCAAAGTTAAGTTAAGTTCGTTTGCAATAAGGAATTCAGGTCTAATTAATGGGTCAGTTGCACTCGTACTAGGTATAAATGAATTTAAACTTCCAAATGGGAAATTTCCATAACCATAAAATGTACCATTAGCTTGTGTGTAACTATCTGAAATTGATGCATAACCAACTGCACTTGCATTACCTGTTTTGGTATAACTATAGGCAATTTTCATTTTGTTTAAGATTTCTCCTCCAAAATTCTCAAATGCTTTTGTTGGTATAAATGAAATCCCTGCACTAGGATAAAACAACGATCTTTCTGATTTATCTAATTTAGATAACCAGTCATTTCTACCTGTAAAGTTTAAGTATAAGAATTTTTTATATCCAAAATTTGCATCTGCAAATACAGAAGCTTCTCTTAATACAGTTTTTCTATCTGTTGTATTTGGAGTTCCAGAAATATTAGATATATTGTATAAACCAGGTATGGTTAAATCAAAACCACTAAAAGCAACACTATTATATCTAGTTTCTCTTGCTGTAGTACCAATATGCGAATTAAATGTCCAATTGTCTGTTAAGTCGTAGTCTAAATTCATCATCAAATCACCATATTTTCTTCTATAGTGTGCATCGCTTTCACCATAAAAAGATTGTATGGTTCTTCTAAACCCTGTTAAGCTATTTGTAGCATCAGAATCTCTATATCCGTTATTGTATCTGTATCCATCAGAAACTGAATTGTACATACTTAGTGTAGAATTAAATGAGATGTGTTCGTTTAATTCATAACTTAATGTAGTACTTGCATTTATTCTATTACTATGGTCAAAACGTCTTACATTATCTCTTCTCCAATATGGTGAGTTAAAATAACCGTTCCAGTGTGTGGCATTGTTACCATCTGCAAATTGTGTAATGTCGATATTGGTTGCAGCTTGCAATAAATCACCATAAATAGAATTAGGATTGTTTCTATCGGTAAAAGTTCTTTCAATATTAGTTTTTATATATTGGAAGTTTGCTGCGATATTAAATTTTCCCATTTTCTTTCCAGCTCTAATACTAGCACTTGTTCTATTAATTTTATCGTCTTGAATGATAAATTCTCTAGATAAATTTCTTGCAGAAAAATTAGCATACGCATCTTTATCTCCACCACTAACACTTACAGAATTTTGAAATGTAGTACCAGTTTTAAAATAGTGTTTGATATAATCAGAACCTAAAGTTTCATATTTCATCATACGAAATGAACCATCTGCTAAAGGTAAACCTACAGGAACAGTAGAACCGTCAAATTCTGGTCCCCAAGCACCATTTTCATATACAAAGTGTGTAAACTGACCTCCAGAAGCCCATCCTTGCCCATATCTTGTTTGTCTTTCTGGTAAATAAGCTACTTTTTCAAAATCTGTTGAAGATTTAAAATTTACTTTAAAGCCTTTTCCTTTTGATGTCCCTTTTTTTGTGGTTACAATAATCACACCATTAGAACCTTCAGAACCATATAGTGCAGCTCCACTTGCTCCTTTAATAACATTTGTGCTTTCTATTGTTTGAGGGTCTAAAGCATTTAATAAACTAGCGTTCGAAGGTACTCCGTCAATAACTACTAATGCCTCATTACTTGCAGAAAACGAACGTCTTCCACGTAAAAGTATTGAGCTAGTTTCATTAACTCCCGAATTCGTTTTTTGAATTCTCAAACCAGAAACCTTACCAGTTAATGCGTCAGAAATATTTGCAGCGGATGCTTTGGTAAGTTCTTCACTTTTCACCAATTGTGTAGAACTCGTTAATTCATCTGGTTTTCTTTTAATACCAAATGCAGTTACCACAACTTGTTGTAATTCTTGTCCCGAATTAGTCACACTAACATCAATTTTATTTGTGCTACCTACAACCTTTTCAACAGTACCATACGATACATGCGAAAAAACTAAAGTGTCACCTTTTTTGGCCTTGATAGAATAATTTCCATCAAAATCAGTAACCGTACCTTTATCGGTATTTTTAACTTTTACCGAAATGTCCGAAACAGGCCCCATTTCATCCGTAACAACTCCTGAGATTGTTCTCTCTTGTGCAAAGGTTATTTGCACCATAAACGCTAGCAATAGCGTCAAAATTCCATTAATCTTTGTTTTCATTTGTATAATTATTTGAATTAATTAGCGTCAAATGTCTTAATAAAAAGTTAAATAAACAAATATTTAACAGTAATATTATAAATAAATATATGATTTTATTAAAACTTTATCGTTAAATGAATGTGATTTTTGTTGAACTAGCTATTTTGTATTTGTATAAGCGTGTATGGTTTAGAAGTATGTTGCTATTTTAAGATGTACGGTTGCTTTGTTAAAATCAAACGGTTGCGTGTTAATTTTTCCAAGTACATAACTTAAATTTATACGTCCAGCTTTTGTAGTAAACGCATATCCTAAACCGATACCATATAAATTTGATTTTTTTTGTATGTATTTATTATAGTTGTATGCGTAATCTGTTACAGTATAAAAAAAGGAGTTCTTATTTGTAGTAAATCGATATTCTAAATTAAAAATACTATGCATGGATGATGAAATACTTTCTTCTTGAAAACCTCGAATACTTTTTGCACCTCCAATTCGATATAATTCGTTATCGATATAAGTATCTGATAGGAGTATGTTACTCGTATTTTTGAAAAAAATAAAATTTTTAGGATTTATTGCATATAAATAGTAACTTGTAAAACCTATCTTTTGTTGCTTTGTAGCATTGAGATTTGTTTTTCTAGTGCCGAATAATGAATTGATATTGAGATAATATTTTACAGGGAATAATAGGTGGTTTGAAGGAGTAGTGTAATTGTAATTTATGCCGTAAAAGAAGGATGAAAAATCAAAGATATTATTTGTTGTAGTAGTGCTAGATAAATCAGTTGCGTTTTTTATTTCTAACACGCCTCCAATTTTGTTTTGATTGTTGAGATTATAACTAATATTTAGGTTAGAAGTTAAGTCAATAAATGTAGAATCTTGACTGTATATTTTTAAGGAAGCTTGCGGTGTGATATTAGTTTGAAAAACGTAGGGAATTTCTACTTCTACTTTTAATTTTTTATTTTGCTTTGCGCTGCTTTTCCATAAAAGTTGTAAATGCTCTCCTGAATTGAAGATGTTATTTAATTGTAGGTCTAAATAACCTTCAAAATTCAGATTGCTATTGTCTTTATTAGAGGCAAAGCCAATTAAGCCGTCAAAGCGATTTATAGATTTCTTTTTTAGATATATATATATTAAGGTAGAATCTTTGGTAAATAAAGTTTGTGGCTTTTTTATTTCTTCAACAAATGGTATTGTTTTGCTATTTTTTGAAATTTTGCTAAGTAATGCCGTGTTAAAAGTGCTCTTTAATTTTATGCCAATGTGCTTGTAAAGATACTTTTTTGGAAATTTAGAATAACCTCTAACAACAATACTATCAACAGTTCTTATTGTACCTTTTTTTATGGCTATATCAGCA
>WFMU01000137.1 GCA_015488935.1 Flavobacteriaceae bacterium
AATAGATGCAAATTTTAAAAGAACACCAAACGAAAAGCCCTTTGAAATGGTTACCACAACCAGTAGATTGGCAAAATATGTGCAATTTGGAATTGCAAGTTTTACAATCGATGGTAAAAAATTACAATTAAAAATATATCAAAATCTAGATTTAAGAAATAAAGAGGAGTATAAAGATTATTTGTTTTTGCCATTTACCGATTTAACCAATGGTAAAGAAAGTTATGCTGCTGGTAGATATATTGATTTAAGAATTCCAAAAGGAGATACGATACATATTGATTTTAACAGAGCTTATAATCCGTATTGTGCTTATAACCATAAATATTCTTGTCCAATACCACCTTCCGAGAATAATTTAGAGGTAGCGATTAAAGCTGGTGTTAAAAAGTTTCATTAAATAAAGCGAGTACAACATAAAAAAAAGTAGAATATTTTTCTGTTTGTGGTATTTTTAAACACCACAAACAGAAAATTTTATAAAACTAAAGTTTTTTAGCATTCTTAACTTTTTGTTTTAAAAGAGCAATTTTAATCACATCATTCATTTCTGTAACATAATGAAATTTTAATCCTTTGATATATTTTTGATTGATTTCATCGATATCTTTTTTGTTGTCTGCACAAAGAATTATTTCTTTAATATTTGCACGTTTGGCAGCAAGTATTTTTTCTTTTAAACCACCAACAGGAAGTACTTTTCCTCTTAAAGTAATCTCGCCAGTCATGGCAAGTTTCGATTTTACTTTGCGTTGTGTAAAACTAGAAACTAATGATGTTAACATGGCAATACCTGCACTAGGTCCATCTTTTGGAGTTGCTCCTTCAGGAATATGAATGTGTACCTTATAATCTTTTAATGTTTTTTGTTTGATACCAAAATCTTCAAAATTGGCTTGTATATATTCCATGGCAATGGTAGCAGATTCTTTCATTACTTTACCTAAATTCCCAGTAATGGAAAGTCCTTTTCCTTTCGATAAAATAGATTCGATAAATAAAATATCGCCACCAACTTGTGTCCATGCCAAGCCTGTAACTACGCCAGCAGTTTCGTTATTCTCATATTTATCTCTTTCTAAACGTGCAATGCCAAGTATTTTTTCTAGTTCATTTACTTTTATTTTGGCATTGTAATCTTCTTTCATTACAATAGATTTTGCAACATATCGTACAATTTTAGCTATTTTTTTATCCAAACCACGAACGCCAGATTCGCGAGTATAACCAATAATAATTTTTTCTAAAACGGCATTAGATAAACTTACATCTTTACTTTTTATACCATGTGCTTTAATTTGTTTAGGCAACAAGTGGCGTTTGGCAATTTCAATTTTTTCTTCTACCGTATAACCGTGTACATTAATAATTTCCATTCGGTCTTGTAATGCCCAAGGAATGGTTGATAAACTGTTTGCAGTAGCAATAAACAACACTTTAGATAAATCGTAATCAACATCTAAAAAGTTGTCGTGAAATGTAGCATTTTGTTCTGGGTCTAGCACCTCTAACATAGCGGCAGAAGGGTCACCATTATGGCTATTAGCCAGTTTGTCAATTTCGTCTAAAACGATAACAGGATTTGATGTTTTTGCCTTTTTAATACTTTGGATAATTCGTCCAGGCATAGCACCAATATAAGTTTTTCTATGGCCGCGAATTTCAGCTTCGTCACGTAAACCACCAAGCGACATACGTACGTATTTTCTACCAACAGCTTCGGCAATGGATTTACCAAGCGATGTTTTTCCAGTTCCTGGAGGACCATACAAACAGATTATTGGTGATTTCATGTCTTTTTTAAGTTTAAGAACCGCTAAATATTCAATAATTCGTTCTTTTACTTTTTCTAATCCAAAATGGTCTCTATTAAGAATTTCTAATGCTTTTTTAAGGTCAAATTTATCTTTAGTATATTCGTTCCAAGGCAATTCTAAAAACAAATCGAGGTAATTTCGTTGTACCGAATATTCTGCTACTTGCGGATTCATACGCTGCAAACGTCCAATTTCTTTATCAAAAATTTTGGCTGTTTCTTTAGACCATTTTTTCTTTTTTGCCTTTTCTTTCATTTCGTTAATTTCTTCATCGTAAGAAACACCACCGAGTTCTTCTTGAATGGTTTTCATTTGTTGATGTAAGAAATATTCGCGCTGTTGCTGATCCATATCTTCACGAACTTTAGATTGAATATCATTTCGAAGTTCTAAACGTTGGAATTCGGAATTCATCTTTTTTAAAGTTGCTAAAGCACGTTTTTTTTGGTCTTTTATATTTAAAAGCTCCTGTTTTTCGGCAACATCAATATACATATTCGAAGAAACAAAATCAATTAAAAAAGAATCGCTTTGGATATTTTTAATTGCTCCAGTAGCTTCGCTTGGTAAATTTGGATTCTCTTGAATAATTTTTAGCGCAAGTTCTCTAATTGAGTCGATAATTGCTTTAAACTCTTGTTCTCCTTCGTATCTAACTTCTTTAAAATCTATTGTAGTTGCTTTAATGTATGGTTTATCTTGCATAAATGTATCAACAACAAAACGTTTTTGTCCTTGAATAACAACCATGGTATTTCCATCTGGCATTTTTAGCACTTTTAAAATTCGTGCTACCGTACCAACTTTGTGTACATCATCTATGGTCGGATGTTCTACTTCTTCGTTTTTTTGCGAAACAACGCCAATAATTTTATCTCCTTTATTTGCATCTTGTAACAAACGAATAGAAGCATCTCTACCAGCAGTAATTGGAATTACAACTCCCGGGAAAAGTACGGTATTTCGCAATGGTAAAATAGGCAGTACTTTTGGTAATTCTTCTCTATTCATTTTTTCTTCATCTTCTGCTGTCATTAGCGGAATTAACTCGGCATCTTCATCCATTAAATTTTGAAGTGACAAATTGTCTATTATATTTATTTTTACTTTACTCATATCTTTTTGTACGTCATTTTGACATTAATACTTATATTCGTTATATAAAACTTAAAACGAAAACTATGTAATTAAATGAATATCAGTTAATTGAATTACATATATACTTTGTTCAAAGATATATAATTCAATTGTTATGCCAATATTGTTTTAGATAAAAATGTTTTTTATTTTTAAAAACTGTAACATATTTTAAAAGGATATGTCTATAAAGTAGAAACGAACCTTGCAAACAAAAAGTAAACATATCACAAAACTTTTACAAGACTGTAAAAGTGGAGAGCAAAGTGCTCAATTCGAAATTTATAAGTGCTATTATAAAGCAATGTATAATACAGCACTACGGATTTTAAAAGATAAGTTTGAAGCAGAAGACATCATGCAAGAGTCGTTTCTTACAGCTTTCTTAAAATTGGGCACTTTTAGAGCTAAAAGTAAGTTTGATGATGAAACTGTACCATTTGGTTCATGGCTTAAGCGAATTGTAATAAATAAAAGTTTAAGTCAATTGCGAAAAAATAAAAGATTAGAGCAATGGAATGATAATATGCTATCTATGAATAGTGTAGAGGTGATAGAAGAAGATACAATTAGTAGTTATAATACACTTAAAGTGGAAGAAATTTTAGCTGCAATTAAAAGTTTAAAAAATAATTATAGTGTGGTGCTTACTTTAAGTCTGATCGAAGGATATGACAACGAAGAAATAGCAGAAATATTAGAAGTAAGTAATCAGTTAGTGCGAACCACTATTTCTAGAGCAAAACAGAAATTACGGAAAATTATTAGTAAAAAATAAAGGATATAGTAAAGTTGTTTTGTTAAAACAGCTTTAGAATGATAAATCTGTAAAAAATGATAGAAAAATAATAATACCATGGA
>WFMU01000138.1 GCA_015488935.1 Flavobacteriaceae bacterium
GTGTAAAAATAGGATAAGTTATTGAGTTGTTTATTAATTCTTTGTTAAAAACGTTAAAATGATTTATAGTCTGTTATCCATTTGTTTTATCATTTTATTTTTCCAAGTAGTAAAATCTCCTGCAATGATATGTTTTCTTGCTTCTCGTGTAAGCCAAAGGTAAAATCCTAAGTTGTGTATGGATGCTATTTGTTTTCCTAAATATTCATTGGCTTTAAACAGATGGCGTAAATAGGCTTTAGAATAGACTGTATCTACATAAGTTATTCCCATTTCATCAATAGGCGAAAAATCGTCTGCCCATTTTAAATTTTTAATATTAATACTTCCATAGGCAGTAAATAGCATTCCGTTACGGGCATTTCTTGTAGGCATAACGCAATCGAACATATCAATACCTAGGGCAATATTTTCTAAAATATTAATTGGTGTTCCAACGCCCATTAAATATCTTGGTTTATCTTTTGGCAGAATATTACAAACAATGTCTGTCATTTCATACATTTCTTCGGCAGGTTCCCCAACCGAAAGTCCACCAATGGCGTTTGCAGCAGCGTTAACACCAGCAATATATTCGGCAGATTGTTTTCTTAAATCTTTGTAGGTGCTTCCTTGTACAATTGGCATAAAAGTTTGTTCGTAACCGTATTTTACAGGTGTTTTTTCTAGATGAGTGAGGCAGCGTTGTAGCCAACGGTGTGTCATGTGCATGGAGCGTTTTGCATAGCGATAATCGCAAGGGTAGGGTGTACATTCGTCAAAAGCCATAAAAATATCTGCACCAATACTGCGTTGAATGTCCATAGATATTTCTGGCGAAAAGAAATGGTGAGAGCCGTCTATATGCGATTTAAATTTTACACCTTCTTCTTTAATTTTATTGGTTCCTGATAGCGAATATACTTGGTATCCTCCAGAATCTGTTAATATTGGTCGATTCCAGTTCATAAATTTATGCAAACCTCCAGCTTTTTCTAAAATATCTGTTGTTGGTCTTAAATATAAATGATAGGTGTTTCCTAAGATTATATTAGCATTGATATCGTTTTCTAATTCGTGTTGATGTACTCCTTTTACGGTTCCTGCTGTACCAACAGGCATAAAAATGGGAGTTTCAATATCGCCATGTGCTGTTTTCATTACACCAGCTCTGGCATTGGATTTTTTATCGGTCGCTATTAAATCGAATTTCATTTGCGAAGTTGATTTCGTTTATTTGTTGGTTCGTTTATTTGCTTACTTACTTTAATATTTAATATGGATAAATAAATCCACAAAAAATAAATTAACAGTTACCTATACATTAAATCTAAAATTCATCATATCGCCATCTTGTACAATGTATTCTTTTCCTTCTACGCGCATTTTGCCTTGTTCTTTTACTTGTTTTTCGCCACCTAATGTTACAAAATCGTTGTATTTTATTACTTCAGCTCGAATAAATCCTTTTTCAAAATCGGTATGAATTACACCTGCTGCTTGTGGCGCAGTATCTCCAACATGAATAGTCCAAGCTCTTACTTCTTTTACTCCTGCGGTAAAGTAGGTTTGTAGGTTTAGCAATTTATATGCTGCTCTAATTAGTTTTGCAGAGCCAGGTTCGTCTAAGCCAATATCTTCTAAAAATAATTGTCTTTCTTCGTAGTCTTCTAATTCATTAATATCTGCTTCGGTACCAACAGCTAAAATAATAATTTCGGCATCTTCTTGTTTTGTAGCTTCTTTAACAGCTTCTACATAAGCATTACCAGTAACGGCAGATTTATCATCTACATTGCAAACATATAAGGTAGGTTTGTTGGTTAATAATTGTAATGGTTTAATGATTTCTTCTCGTTCTTTTTCGGTTAAATCCATACTTCTTACCGAAGTTGCTGCTTCTAATGCATCTTTTACTTTTAGAAGTACTTCTAATTCTTTTTGTGCTAATTTATCACCAGTTCTGGCTGCTTTTTTTGTTTTTTCTAATTTTTTTTCTACCGTTTCTAAATCTTTTAATTGTAATTCAAAATCGATAATTTCTTTATCTCTTACAGGATCTACGGTAGTTTCTACATGTACAATATTAGCATTGTCAAAGCAACGTAATACGTGAATAATGGCATCGCATTCTCTAATGTTTGCTAAGAATTTATTTCCTAATCCTTCGCCTTTACTAGCACCTTTAACTAATCCAGCAATATCTACAATCTCTACCACAGCAGGTTGTACGCGTTCTGGATTTACGATGGCAGATAATTTTTCTAATCGTTCGTCTGGTACATTTACCACACCTACATTAGGCTCGATGGTACAAAATGGAAAATTTGCACTTTGTGCTTTCGCATTTGATAAACAGTTAAATAAGGTTGATTTTCCTACGTTTGGTAATCCTACAATTCCGGCTTTCATTATTTTTGATTTTATTTCTTGGAAAAACGCTAAGGCGTTAAGCTTTTTTAATAGTTTGCAAATATAAACTAATAATTTTTCTATGAAAGTTTGTTTTTGGGAAAGATGCTTTATTATTTGTTTGGCATTGGTTAAAAAAATGCTTATATTTGGTTGTATGCATTATCGCTGTTTTTTTAATGGATAAAAGTTTAAATTTATGCGTGGTCATTTATCTATGGGTAACGTACTTAGGAACAATTATAATTTGTTGTAATAGTATAAGAAGATTCTGTAAAATTTGTGCAATAGAATTGTTTTGTATCATTTTTTTATTAGTTCTTGCATAGAATAGTATTTAATAGCCTTTTGTTTTAAAGGGTTTGTACTCCATTCGCTCCACTCGTTAGTGTAAGGGTTATAGCCACATTTTAAAGGTTTACTATAGATGTTATTAGGATTTTCAATATATGCTCTACAATCTGTACATACATATCTAAATTCACAATCTTTGCAAACATCAATATTGTCTTTAGAGATATTCCAGTATTTTTTAAAGTTTTTATGATTTAGAGCTTCTTCTAATGTTGTATCTTCGATATTGCCAAAATTTTCATACATTGATGGACAATTTTTAATGTTACCATTGGTATCGATAGAAATTTTACGGTTAAGACACGAGTTGTACTGTAAGCTTTCAGTATAATTTTTAATATTTATTGTAAAAAAATTAGAATCAATAATGCCGCAATGTATTTCGGAAAGAATATTTTCTTTTGTAAATCCAATATAACCTCTATCAAATTCATTTATTGGATTTATGAATTTATCTTCATTAGCATTATAGTTTATTATTGAATTTATTCTTTTATGCTGCTTAATTAAAATAGTATATGTATTGGTGATATTTTTAGTTTTTATTAAAGGAAAAATAAAATCTACTGAAGTAATGAAC
>WFMU01000139.1 GCA_015488935.1 Flavobacteriaceae bacterium
ATCTAAAACACACTTAAAATGAAGATACCAATTATAAAACATTTAACCAATTTTATTGAGGCAAATGATGAAGATTATGTTGTTGAAGCAATAGAAGTTTTGGAAGATTTAACCGAAGTACCTACATTAAAAGATGAAGAATTAGATGTTATTGGCGAATTAATTTCTAACATGTATGGCGCAATAGAAGTCCATAAAGAAATTAAAAAAGGCGTGGCAAAACGAGATGCATTAAACGGATTTATGAAACGTGTTTTAGGTTCTATCGATACATAGTTCTTTTAGGCATAAGAAACAAGAAACAAGAAACAAGAAACAAGAAGCAAGAAGCAAGAAGCAAGAAGCAAGATGCAAGAAGCAAGAAGCAAGACGTAGAATGCTAGATATAAGATAAGATGTACGTAGAGTTGTTTAGTGTAAGGCTGTTTTGCCAAAATAGCTTTACACTAAACAGCTTTATTTATTAAAAAAACCACAACTATTTTTATTAGATATAATTCGTTTTCTTAAAAGCAAGGTATCATAAAAAATACGGTATTATTTCTTTATTTTATTAGGTTTTATCGCTTATGTATCCTTTTTTATTGAACAACAGTAATTAAAATATAAAAAAACTCTCGGGTTTATTCGAGAGTTTTTTACATTTTTAACGTATTTTTGAACCAAATTTTTTAGAATGAAAAATCCTAATGATAGTTTTTTTAAAGGAAGAATACGAAGTTTAAAATTTGCTTTTAAAGGAGCCTATTTATTACTAACAACAGAGCACAGCATTATGGTGCAATTTGGTTTAGGTGTTGCAGTAACTATTTTAGGATTTGTAATGCACATATCACCAATAGAGTGGATGTTTCAATTAATAGCAGTAGGTATGGTTCTAGTAGCAGAATCTTTAAATACAGGAATAGAAAAATTATGTGATTTTATACATCCAGATTATCACGAAAGAATTGGCTTTATAAAAGATATTTCTGCAGGAGCAGCAACATTTGCGGCAATAATTGCAATTATTATCGGTTTAATAATTTATATACCTAAGTTTATATAGACGAAAGAGGCAAGAGGCAAGAGGCAAGAGGCAAGAAGAAAGAAAAGCAAGGCAAGAGGTAAGATTGTTTATTTAGCATCAAATTAGAAAGAAGTAGCAAATAAGAATGGCAAAAAAGAAAAAAACAGTAAAACCAAAAAAGGAAAACAAACTAAAACAGTTTTTTAAAAACCAACAAACACATTTGGGGTTTGGTGTTTTCTTTGTATTATTATCATTTTGGTTGTTGGGTGCATTTGTATCCTTTTTTTCGCACTGGTATCAAGACCAAAGTCAATTGGCAGAATTGGCAGATAGAAGCATCACAGCCAAAAATAGTTTGAGTAAAATAGGCGCATCTGTCAGTCACTTTTTTATCTATAAAGGCTTCGGGATTTCTGCATTTATTATACCAATATTAGTATTAGTAACAGGATTTTTCTTAATTTTTGACATTGCACTTAAAAAGATGCGTAAAATAATATTTTGGTCTTTATTATTTATGATTTGGGTCTCTGTTTTATTTGCAGTTATTGCGTTAAAAAACACCTTGCTTTCTGGTGTTGTTGGTTACGAAGTAAATGATTTTTTACAAGTGTATATTGGTAAAATAGGTGTTATTTTATTATTGTTGTTAGCAGCAATACTATACTTAATTTTTAAATTAAAATGGAAACCAAAAAATATTAAATCCATACTACCAGAGAAGAAAGAAAAAGGAAATGTTCAAACAGAAAAAAATACAGTTTCAGATAATAAAGAGAATGTACTTCCATTAGAGAATAACGGAAAAACGGTAGAATTAGCATTACATGCTGCTAATGAAGAAAAAACAAAAAAATCGAAATTTGAATTGCGTGTTGATAATTTACAGCCAACAATTAAAAATACTTCCATTCCAAATACAGAAGATAAAGAACTAAAAATAGAAGTAAAAGAGCCAGAAGAAAAAATAGAAATAAAAGTAGAAAAAGGAAAAGATGAAGAAAATCTAGTCGAAAATTTATCCAATAAACTAGTAGCAGATTTTGGAGAATTTGATCCAACCTTAGAACTGTCCGATTTTAAATTTCCAACCTTAGATTTACTAAAAGATTATGGTTCGGAAGTAATAACAATAAATCAAGATGAGCTCGAAGCAAATAAAAATAAAATTGTTCAGACCTTAAACGATTATAAAATAGGAATTAAAAGTATTAAAGCAATGGTAGGTCCAACCATTACATTGTACGAAATAATTCCAGAAGCAGGAGTACGGATATCTAAAATTAAAAATTTAGAAGACGATATCGCTTTATCACTTTCGGCATTAGGAATTCGTATTATTGCACCAATGCCAGGAAAAGGAACTATTGGAATAGAAGTACCAAATAAAAAAGCAAATATTGTATCCATGCGCTCTGCAATATCATCGGTAAAATTTCAAAATGCAAAAATGGAACTTCCAATCGCATTTGGTAAAACCATATCTAACGAGACCTTTGTAGCAGATTTAGCAAAAATGCCACACTTGCTAATGGCAGGAGCAACAGGACAAGGGAAATCGGTAGGATTAAATGCCGTGCTAACATCATTACTATATAAAAAACATCCAGCAGAAGTAAAATTTATATTGATAGATCCTAAAAAAGTAGAATTAACACTATTCAATAAAATTGAACGACACTATTTAGCAAAATTACCAGATTCTGAAGAAGCAATTATAACCGATACTACCAAAGTAATAAATACATTAAATTCTCTTTGTATTGAAATGGATGATAGGTACGATTTATTAAAAAATGCCTTTGTACGAAATATTAAAGAATATAACGAAAAGTTTAAACAACGAAAATTAAATCCAGAAAATGGACATCGTTTTTTACCATACATTGTACTTGTAATTGATGAGTTTGCAGATTTAATAATGACTGCAGGTAAAGAAGTAGAAACACCAATAGCACGTTTGGCACAATTGGCAAGAGCCATTGGGATACATTTAATTGTAGCAACACAACGACCATCGGTAAATGTAATTACAGGAATTATTAAAGCAAACTTTCCTGCAAGAGCAGCATTTAGAGTTACCTCAAAAATAGATTCAAGAACTATTTTAGACGCTTCTGGAGCAGACCAATTAATAGGAAGAGGAGACATGTTGGTAGCTACAGGAAATGAAATTATTAGAATACAATGTGCCTTTGTAGATACACCAGAAGTAGAACGAATAACCGAATATATTGGAGCTCAAAGAGCATATAATAACGCTTATTTATTGCCAGAATATGTAACTGACGAAAGTGGCACAAGTATTGATGTAGATATTGCAGATAGAGATAAATTATTTGAAGAAGCTGCCTATGTTATTGTAAATGCACAACAAGGCTCTGCATCATTAATACAACGAAAATTAAAGTTAGGATACAATAGAGCAGGAAGAATTATAGATCAATTAGAAGCAGCTGGTATTGTTGGACAATTTCAGGGAAGTAAAGCAAGAGAAGTATTGGTAGCAGATGTATTGGCATTAGAAGAATTATTAGCAAATGAAAAGCTATAAAATTTATTAGATAAAAAAAATTAGAACAAATAACAAAATAATAGCACAAAAAAAATTAAATAAAATGTTAAAAAAAGTAAGTTTATTCATTGTATTATTTTTAGGAATAACAAGCAGTTTTGCACAAAATTCAGCTAAAGCAAAAAAGTTG
>WFMU01000140.1 GCA_015488935.1 Flavobacteriaceae bacterium
GTTCATACGAAATACGAATAACTCCAGGTTTTGTTTCTGTTCCATTGACTAGCGCTCTATATGACTCCCAATCTTTAGTAACTTGTTTAAGTTTAATCTTGTCTTGAAATGATGAAGAATTATTTGTGAGGTAGTTTTGATTTATGTAATCTATTTTTTCTTGTTCGGTTTCTAAATCTCGTAATGCTATTAAAAAAAGCAAAGTTGTAGTAAGTCTTTGTTGTCCATCAACAACAACTGATTTGTTTGCAAAACCTGCTTTTTCCTCTTTGATTACAACAGTTCCAAAAAAGTGTTCTAATTTATCGTGTTGTTTTTTATCTAATTCAGATTCAATAATTCTTGATATATCGCTAAAATATCTTTCAATTTCTGGTTTACCCCAAGCATAAGCTCTTTGGAATGGAGGTATAAAAAAGGAAGTTGCGTTTTTTGCTAATACATCATTAATTGAATGGCTTTCAGTTTTCATATATATTTTTATTTTCTATAAATTGTTGAATTCAGATTTTTTTTGAGGTTGCACCTAGCATCAGCATATCCAAAATACACCAACACAACAAAGATACAAAACAAAGACAAACAGTAACTTACGGAAAACCATAAAACCAAAAAAAGGCAATTCATTTTTTGAATTGCCTTTGTATATAAAATATTTTATAAAATCTAGTTGTTTAGTGCCTCTGCACCACCAACAATCTCTAAAATTTCGCTTGTAATAGCAGTTTGTCTTGCTTTGTTGTATTGTAATAACAATTCATCTCTAAGTTCTCCTGCGTTGTCTGTTGCTTTGTGCATGGCAGTCATTCTGGCACCGTGCTCTGCAGCAAAAGAATCGCGTATAGCCTTGTACAATTGTGTTTTTAAAGATTTAGGAATTAAACCTTCAATAATTACAGGCTTTGATGGCTCGTAGATATAATCTAAGTTAGAACTCGTTTCTGTTATGGTTTGCTCAATTGGTAAAAACGTTTCTGTAGTTACAATTTGCGTAGCAGCATTTTTAAAACGGTTATATACTAAATCAATTTTATCGTAATCACCAGCTTTGAATTGTGCCATAATTTCTTCCGCAATAGCGGCAACATTATTAAAAGTAAGCTTATCAAAAACGTCACTTTTATTTCCAACTACATTGTAGGTTTTAGAAAGTAAATCGTTTGATTTTTTACCAATTGCTAAAATGGCAACATCTTTACCTTGGTATTTGTTTTCTATCAAAGAAATAGTTTCTTTAATAATGGCAGAATTAAATCCACCACACAAACCTCTATTAGAAGTTATAGATACCAATAAAACTTTATTTATTTCTCTTTGTGTGGTATAAGCACCACCCATATCGCCATCTAAAGTAGCGCTTAAGTTTTGTAATAATTCGGTTAATTTATCAGCATACGGACGCATTGCAGTAATTGCATCTTGCGCTTTTTTCAATTTAGCAGCAGATACCATTTTCATGGCACTAGTAATCTGCATGGTTGAGCCAATAGATGTAATTCGATTACGTATTTCTTTTAAGTTTGCCATATTATTTTTAGTATGGAGAAGTTAGAATGGTGCATGAAGTATTTTTACATCATGCACATTTCTTACTACTTTTTAGTTATACTTTGCAGATGTTTCTTTTGCTACATTAGTTAAAATGTCTAACACATCGTCTGTTAATTTTCCAGATTTAAGTGTTGCTAAAGCATCTTTGTGTTTTGTAGTTAAGTACTCTAAGAAGTCATTTTCGAATTCTTTTACTTTATCTACAGGAACATCTTTTAATAAGTTTTTAGAACCAGCGTAGATAATAGCAATTTGCTCTTCTACAGTCATTGGATCGTTTTGTGCTTGTTTTAAGATTTCTACATTACGTTTTCCTTTTTCGATTACGTTAAGCGTTGCAGCATCTAAATCCGAACCAAATTTAGCAAAAGCTTCTAATTCACGATATTGTGCTTGGTCTAATTTTAAGGTACCAGATACTTTTTTCATGGATTTAACTTGTGCATTACCACCAACACGAGATACTGAGATACCTACGTTAATTGCTGGTCTAACTCCAGAGTTAAATAAATCTCCATCTAAGAAAATTTGCCCATCTGTAATCGAAATTACATTTGTTGGAATGTAGGCAGATACATCACCTGCTTGTGTTTCAATAATTGGTAAAGCAGTTAATGAACCACCACCTTTTACTTTTCCTTTTAGTGCATTTGGAATGTCATTCATTCTTGCAGCAATGGTATCATCATTTACCACTTTTGCGGCTCTTTCTAATAAACGAGAGTGTAAATAGAATACATCTCCAGGATATGCCTCACGTCCTGGTGGACGTCTTAATAATAAAGAAATTTCACGGTAAGCAACTGCTTGTTTCGATAAATCGTCATAAACAATTAAAGCAGGTTTTCCTAAATCTCTAAAATATTCTCCAATTGCAGCTCCAGCAAATGGTGCATAAACTTGCATTGCTGCTGGGTCAGATGCATTTGCTGCTACAATAGTTGTATATGCTAAGGCACCTTTTTCTTCTAACATTTGTACAATTCCGGCAACGGTAGAAGCTTTTTGTCCGATAGCAACATAGATACAATATACTGGTTCGCCAGCATCGTAAAATTCTTTTTGGTTTATAATGGTATCGATTGCAACGGTAGATTTTCCTGTTTGACGGTCGCCAATAATCAACTCACGTTGTCCTCTACCTACGGGTATCATGGCATCTACTGCTTTTAGACCTGTTTGTAAAGGCTCTGTTACTGGCTCTCTAAAAATTACTCCGGGAGCTTTACGTTCTAGAGGCATTTCAAAAGTTTCTCCTTGAATTGGTCCTTTACCATCAATAGGTTGTCCTAATGTATTTACTACACGACCTACAATACCATCACCAACATTAAGTGATGCAATTCTTTCGGTTCGTTTTACAGAAGTACCTTCTTTTACAGCGGTAGAAGCACCTAAAAGTACCACACCAACATTATCTTCTTCTAAGTTAAGTACAATACCTTCTAATCCACCATCAAATTCTACTAGTTCTCCATATTGAACGTTTTCTAATCCGAAAACACGTGCAATACCATCTCCTACTTGTAGTACAGTTCCTACTTCGTTTAGCGATGCATTACCATCAAAATTGGATAATTGTTCTTTTAAAATTGCTGATACTTCAGCTGGTTTTATTGTTGCCATATTTCTTTGTTATATTTTGAATTTTGAATTTTAAATTTTGAATTATTTAATTCAATATCCAAGTTTCAAAATTCTGCACTTAATTATATTTTTGCTTCGTAATGATTTGTTTCAAAATTGCGACGTAAGTTATTTAGTTTTCCACTAATACTTGCATCAAATTGTTTATCTCCTATTTGTAATATAAATCCACCGATAATCGATTCATCTACAATATTTTCTACACTTACTTCTTTATTGGTTAGAGTTTTTACTTTAGCCAAGACTTTTTCTTTTAAATCGTCTGTTAATGGAATTGCTGTAGTTACTTTAGCAATTTCTACACCTTGTAATTTATCAAAAATTTGGATGTATTGTTTTGCTACAAACGGTAGTAGTGTAAGTCTTTTATTTGCTGCTAAAAGTTTAAATAATTCGTTGGTAGTTTTATTAATTTTACTTCCAAACAAACGATGTAATACATTTATTTTTGTTTCTGCTTTTGAAATTGGATTATCTAAAAATGTTTTTAGTTCCTTACTTTCGTCAATAGTACTAGAAATTAATAACATATCGTTATTTACTTCTTTGGTTGTATTGGCATCTTTAGCAAGATTTAGTATCGCTTTTGCGTATCGTAATGCAGCTCTATTCATTTTTTTAGTTTAAAGTAACCTCATTAAGCAATTGTTCAATCAATTGTAATTGCTTCTTTTTATCAGATAATTCGCCTTTTACTACTTTTTCAGCAATGCTTACAGATAAATCGCCCATTTGGTTTTTCATTTCTGTAATTGCAGCAGATTTTTCATTAGCAATAGCAGCTTTGGCTTGTTCTATCATTTTATTCGCTTGTACTTGTGCTTCTTCTTTAGCTTCAGAAATCATTGTTTCTTTCATTTCGCGAGCATCTTTTAACAAAGCATCTCTTTCTGCTCTTGCTTCTTTTAATACCTTATCATTATCGGATTTGATATTTAGCATTTCTTGTCTTGCTTTATCTGCTTCCGCCAAGGCGTTTTTTATACCTTCTTCGCGTTCATTAATAGCATCTAAAATTGGTCCCCAAGCAAACTTTCTTAATAAAAATATTAATCCAATAAAAAGTACTACTTGCCAAAAAAATAGTCCAACTGAAAATTCATTTAATAATTTTTCCATAATTTAGTCTTTCTTTAATACATTAATTTTAAAACTAGTAGCAACCAACCGTTACTACTAGTTCTAGTTTTTAATAGGTTTATGATGCAAATAAAGCAGCAAAACCAATACCTTCAATAAGAGCGGCTGCAATCAACATCGCTGTTTGGATTTTACCAGTAGCTTCTGGTTGACGAGCAATAGCATCCATTGCTGATCCTCCAATTCTACCAATACCGATTCCTGCACCGATTACGATTAAACCACCTCCTATTATTCTTGGAATGTCCATAATATAAAAATTTAATAATTAATGTTCTTGTTTTTAATGTTCGTCGTGTTCTTCTACAGCGCTCCCAAAATATAGTGCCGACAATACTGTAAATATATATGCTTGTAGTGCTGCTACAAGTAATTCTAATATTGATAAACCAAATGCTAATCCAAAAGAAAGTGAGCTACCAATCCAACTTTTATAGATAAACATTAGTGCAATAATACTCATTAATACCACGTGACCTGCAAACATGTTTGCGTACAAACGCATCGTTAATGCAAAAGGTTTAATAAAAGTTCCTAATAATTCTATTGGAGCCAATACAAATTTCATTAATGTAGGTACACCTGGCATCCAAAATATATGTTTCCAATAATCTTTTTTTGCAGTAAATGTTGTAATTAGGTAAGTTAATAATGCTAATGCTGCTGTAATTGCAATGTTACCTGTAACATTTACGCCTAGAGGTGTTAAACCAAATAAGTTTACAAACCATATAAAAAAGAAGATGGTTAATAAATAATTCATGTATTTTTTATAATGTTTTTCTCCAATGTTTGGAATTGCAATTTCGTCACGTACATACAATACAATTGGTTCAAAAAATCTTCCTGGTCCTTTTGCAATACCACCATTTTTAGTATACGATTTTGCCAATCCTGCAAACAATAAAAACATTAATAATGCGGTAATCATTATCATTGCTACTGTCTTTGTTATGGAGAAATCTAAAGGCATTTTATTTGTAGGAAATCCATTTTTGTTTAAATGGATAGTTCCAGAAGCATCTGTTTTATAGATATGACCAGTTTCATGTGCAATTTTGTAATAATTTCCATTGTGCTCTACAGTAGCATGACCATGCTCAAATTTTGAAGACATAAACATTTGTAAACCATCATCCCATAAAATAACAGGTAATGGAAAAGTTAGCCAATCTGTAATGTGAAAATCGTGACTATCTTGTAAGTGGTGTTTGATGTCTGCTTTAATCTGATCTTTTAAGCTAAGTTTTTCACCATGCTCATTGTGTTTTTCATTTTCATGCCCATGTTCTTGCGCAAAAGAATGCAATGAGAAAATTAAGATAAATACAGTTAAAAAGCTTCGTAATTTAGAATACATTTTTCTCTTTAATTTGAGTTTTTAAAATTTCGGCAAATGTAAGGTATATTAATGTAATACTAAAATAAAAAGTATTAGAATTTTAAATTGTTTAAAAGTTTTCCTAAAAATACTATTTCGAACAATAAACATATACCATAAGGAATAAAAAAACTTGTAAATTCCATAGATGAAATAGCACCATTTAGTTTGTATGTTGGATAGATAAAAATAAAAAATAATACAAATTTTAGTAAGCTAAATCCAATAAATATAAAACCTAAGTAATTTTTAACTTTTTCAAGAAAAAAATGAATCAGTAAAAAAAATAGATAAACAAAAATGCCATTAATAAGGTAAGATGCAACTATTTTAGATGCTGTTAGTGGAATAGCGTGTTTTTCTAAAATGTATCTTTGGATTAAGAAACTAGTAAGAAACACGACAATAAACCCAAAAAACAGTTTATTCTTTAACTTTAGCATTAGTTATTTAGTTTTTGGAGTTGTTTGTTTATTGAATACAAAGAAATTGCAACTCCAACGATGGTAAATAGCATTGTGAATAATTTGAAATCTTTTGGAAATTTATTATCTAACCATTTGCCTAACATAACAAATAGATATATGGTAATACCCATTTGAAAAGCAATTCCCATTAAAGCCAAAAAACGATTAGGCTGTTCTTTCGGATTTTCCTTTTCCTCCATTATGTTTTAATTCTTTAACGCCACCTTTCATACTACAGTTAACATTAAATATAGCACCTGGTTCTACAGATAGTTTGCCCATATTTACATCGCCTTGTATGTTTGCAGTTTGTTTTAGTGTTAGTAATTGTTTTACGGTTAATTCGCCAGAAATTGTACCTTCTACATCGGCATTATTACATTTGGTTTTTCCTTTTATAACACCAGTTTTTCCAATAATTATTCTTCCGTTGGTTTTAATAGAGCCTTCAATAGTACCATCAATTCTAAAATCTCCTTCCGAAATAATATCTCCAATAAATGTGGTGTTTTTTGCAATGATATTTCTTTCTGCGGTTTGACTTATGTTATTTTTGTTTGGTTTACTTTTTTTATCTGAAAACATAATATATTATTTAGTTGTTGTTTTGTTTATTTTCATTGGTGGTGGAGGTGGCATATTTTGGTTTTTCTTCTTAATTAGCTCCAACATTTTTTCATCAGTAGGCAAATCTTTTTTATTTGTAATTTTTGTTCTTTTATATCTAGGTTTTTTTTGTCTATTTTTAGTAGGCATTTTTTGCGGTATATCTTTAAGGCGATTATCTTTCACTTCGCCTCTTAAACCAGCAAGTACTTTTGTAGCGTGTTTACCTTCTTCGTTATTCGGATAGTTGGTTGCAACAAATGTAAGTGCCTTTAAAAAATCTGCTTTACCAGAAGTTTTGGCAATAGCATAAGCCTTTAATAATTCAAACTTCGGAACAATAGAGGTATTTGCAAACTTTGCAATAGATTTAGTACAATTTTCTAATACAACGGTATATTTTTTCTCTTTGTATAATTTATACGTTTCTTTATATACATTTTTTGGAGAATTTTTATCCGTGTCCTCCGTTACCGCTTCTGGATTTTGAATAATCTGTGCATATCTAGATTCTGGATATGCTGTAATTATTTTTTCTTTGTAATAATTACTTTTGGTCATATCAAAATTAGCAAAAGACTTATAGAGATGGTAATACGTAGGTAAAATCATCTTTTTATCTGGATTGTAGCTAAGTAAACGTTCCAATCTGTCTGTTGCTAACTCGTGTTTTTTAAATTGCTCCTTATAAATTAAACCTAAATTATAATACGATTTATTTCTTTTTTTTCTGATGCTATCAATTACTTTTTCTTCTGTTGGAATTTTATCTAGATAGGCATTAATATCAAACTTTTTATCTTCGGTAATAGTTTCCGAAGAAGTAGTATCTTCGTTATTCTCGTTGGTGTCAATAGCTCTATTGTCAGATAAACGCCAATTATCTGTCAAGGTACGGTCTCCCCATATTTTCTGGAATTCTGCTTTTCCAAAACCAACCGTTTGTGCATTGTAAAAATAGAATTTATTGCCTTTTGCTGTTTGTTTTGAATTTGATGCAAAACCACTACCAGAATTGGCACTTTTTTTATTTTCTTCAATAATTTTTTTCTCTTCTGCTTCCTTTTTTAGCTTTTCTATGTATTTGCTAAAAAATGTATTTCGCTCATCTTTACTCATCGCAACAAGTTCTAAAATACTATCGTTTTTATGCGTAATTTTTTCTAGTCGAATGACTTCATCTAAACTTTTTCTTTTGCGAATTAGTTTACGAATACGTTTGGTATTTTTATCTTTTGCAATATTAAGGACACTATCGTAATACGAACCAGCTTTTAAAAAATCTGCTTTGTCAAATAAAATATTTCCAATATCTTCGTAGGCTAAACTTTTTTGATTTTCTTTAGCTAGTTTTGTACGAAGTGTTTTTTCAAAATAAGCAGCAGCTTTATCCGTATTGTTATTTGCCAATTCAATTTTACCTAATTGGTAATAAATACCATCTAAGTAAGGTCTATTATCTCTATTTTTTGCTAATTTCTTTAAAGTTTTAAGTATTGCAGCCGTACTGTCAACCTCTTTATTGTAATTTTTTGCTCTTTCTAATTGTGCGTGAATTTTAAAACGATACGGTGCTTTTTTAAAAGCGATTAATTGGTCAAACACAATATTTGAAGAATCTATCTTTTTTTGTTGGCGATATAATTGTCCTAAAATAAATAAATTACGAGCTTTTTGGTTGTAATTTTTTGTTTTGTACAAAAGTGTAGAGTCCAATAAGTTAATTACCTGTTGTGTACTATCTTGTTTGGTATAAGCCATTGCCATGGCAGTAAGCGCATCGTGTCGTACAGCATCTGGCAATTCTTTGTTTTTTAGAAGCAAGTTTAGTTTGTAAATAGCTTCATCTTCGATACCTAAACGAATTAGTGATTTAGAACTCCAAATTCTAGCAGGATTAAAAAAGGATGATTTAGGATATTTATCAATAATATATTTAAAAGTTTCGAGCGCAGGTACAAAACGTTGGTCGTAATACCGTGCTTTTCCTAATAAGAAATAGGCATCATCAATTTGTTTGTTTCGTTCTTTACCACCAATATTCATAGAATGTTTTTGTACTGCTTTTACTGCTTTTTCTTCCGCTTTAGCGAAACCACCAGAAGCTTTGCTCTCTTTGGTAGATTTTTTAGAAAAAGGATCGACAGGCATAGCAAGTTTATCTATTATTTTTAAAGGTTCAATTGGAAGCACATTCCAAAAATCATCTTCGTAACTATCGTCCAACTGTTTTTTTTGCGCATCAAAGGCTACTTTACCATTATAAAGCACGTTGTATTTGGTAGATGTAGTATGTAAAGCTCTATTAATAAAGCGATTTTTTTTAGTAGAACAACTAAAAATTAGGATTGCTATTGCAGCAAGAATTAGTAACTTTATGGA
>WFMU01000141.1 GCA_015488935.1 Flavobacteriaceae bacterium
CTTTAATAAAAGACGAAGTTAGTACTGCTGTTTATATAGATACAAAAGGAAAAATTCTAAACAAAAAAAATAACTGAATTTTCAAATCTAATGTAGATTAAAATACAAGATAATTGAATAGGGCTTTTATCTTTATATGGCAGCTTAAAATCTTTGATTTTAAGCTGTTTTTTTATCCATTAAAAATTATAAATTGCTTAATTCAACTCTAATGCTACTGTTTTAACATATTGCCTATCTCCTACTTCTGGTATAGAAAAATCTAAAAACAATTCTATTTTATCATTTTTTTTAGAAGATTTCATTATAAAAGAGCCTGTATTTACAACATAATATCCTGAGATATCTCTACAGAAACAATGTTTACCAAAAATTAAGTTTATTTTTTTTAAATCCTCATTTACTAATTTTTCAGAAGTGTCTGATTTAATTTCAAAATGTATTGTTTCTGATTCATTGCCATCTTGATAACCATTTGGATTTCCTTTTTTAAAAGTATAAATAACAACAATATTGTTACCAGCAACAATTTTAGGATACATTTTACCAATACCATCTTTTTGTAAGCGAATTTCCTTGTTTTTTAAAATTTTAAGTGTACAAGTTCCATTTTTTGGACAATCTACTACTTGTAATTTTGCATTATCCGTATTCATAAGCTTTCCTGTGAAATTAGAATTATCTGTTGTTTTACAAGTTTGCATCGCTAACAAAAAGAGGATGGTAATGTATTTCATAATACTATTTAATAATTATTCTTTCGGTATTAAAACGTACACCATCCGAAATATTTACAAGGTAAATTCCAGGTTGCACGTCATTTAATTTAATATTCTTAGTAAAAATCGATTGGTTATTGTCATAACTTTCATTAAAAACCTGACGTCCAATTACATCAAACACTTTGACAGAAATATCGCTAGTTTCATCTGATTTTAAAGAAATAGAAAAATCACCGTTATTAGGGTTTGGACTCAAATTAAAATATGCAAAGTTTGCCATATCATTCGTTGCAGCACCACTAGTAACAACAATGGTATAATCTTCTACTTCTCCAATAAAATTTGTATCACAAGAACCTGGTAAAGTTGTAGAGCCACCACCTTGCAAACCTCCAATATATGCAGAGGAAACACGCATAGTTGTACTACCATCACTTGCTGTTGCAGGAACTGTAATAGATAATGGCGATAAGCTTGTTGGTGCATTAGTAACATTGGTATTGTCTCCTAAATGATATTCCTCATCAGTAGTGTTAAATACACAATCTCTATTCCAATCTATCCAAACAATAGTTTCTTCTGTAAAATTACCATCTGTATTTACATTTACAGTAAGGTTATATGCTGTTCCTTTAACTACTGTAGTTGATATTCCTGTATAGTCAGAATACGCAGATGCTCCAGTAGAAGCATTATTGATAGTGTTAAATTGCACTAAAGTTGTACCATCTGGAAATTGTGTTCTTCCTGTAGAAGGACATAAATTGGTGCATGTAGCATTTGCATTAACTCCAATTAAACCACTATTTAATGCGTAAAATATATTACCATTAGCTCTTACCATTATTTTTGCATTAGTAGAAGTAATATTAGGAACCGTAATTACTTGCGAACCATCATTAACAGTTCCAGTCATTAAAGTTGACAATACAGAACCTGTAATGCCATCTACTAACATAATGTCAACCGCAGTAGTATTAATACCATTTGCATTTGTACCAGCAACATTCCATGTAACAGTCTTTGACTGACCAGTTGTCCAAGTTTCATTAGCAGTTTGAGAAGTTACCGTAAAAGGTCCTGCAGTACCATTAACAATTATTAGTTTTGTATCTGATTTTGTTTGTCCACCGTCTGCTCTATTATCTCTTGTAGTTAAAGCAAAAGTAAGGGTTCTTGCAACTGTTGGTGTTACTTCCCATGTACTAGACACACTACCTCCTGCAACGGTTGCAAAAGCTGGCATAAATCTATTTGGTGATGTAGTTGGTGAAAAAGAGCGATAAGTTGGACCTGCAGTAGAAGTAGATTGTAGTGGCACATTATTGTTTGCAGTATCTATTTGCTCCCAACAATACGTTACTGCATCTCCGTCAATATCAATACCTTGCCCTTCTAAAATAAAAGCTGTTCCTTTAGGAATAATTTTATCTGCTCCAGCATTAGCAGAAGGCTCATTATTACCAGTTTGCGTAATTGCAGCACAAGTAGGTGCCGATGTAAGTCGTGCATAAATTTCTTGTAAACTAAAATAATTAAAATAAGCATCTGAGTTTGCTTGTACATTACCTGGAGCACAAATACCAGCATACGCCATGATTGTTGTTCCACTTCCTGGCTCTGCTGAAGTACTAATATTACGGTTTCCACTACAGTTACCTGTAGTTCCATTAAAAGTGTGATTTGCTCCAAACTGGTGTCCCATTTCATGGGCAACATAATCTACATCGTAAAAATCTCCAATCGGTTGACTTGAACCTGTAATACCTCTTGCTTTTTGATTAATCTTACAGATAGAACCTAAAGTAGCCAATCCACCACCACCTGTACTAAAAGTATGACCAACATCAAAATTAGCAGAACCAATTACACTAGTTATTACCGTTTGACTTTCTCCTATCAATGCACCAGAGCTATTATTGGTAAAATTATCTGAATCGATAAAAATAATATTTGAATTATTAGCAACTAAAACAAATTTTACTGCGGTTTCTTTTTGGTAAATTCCAGTTACTCTATTTACTGTATTTACAATTGCCGAAAGTACTGCTGCTTTTTTTGTTGCTAATGATGCAGTTGCAGGAACTCCTTGATTTGCTAAATGATAAGCTGAATATTCTATGGTACAAGCAACTGCCAATCGGTATTGTCTCATTTTACCATCTATGGCATTTTTGTTAGCTACTGCTGTTGTTTGTACATCTACACTGTTTTGAACACCACACACAAAATCATTTTTTGTAGGTAATTTATCTGCCGAATAAACAATATATTTGCTTCTATCTTGTGTATATGGATCAATTAATAATGCCGATTTACCAGAAGCAAGTACCATTACATGCACACCATCTGTTCCAATACTCATTCTTAGTGTTGCAGTTCTATCATCTATTCCTTGACCAATATATGTTTTAATCATTGGGAATTTTGCTGCTAGAGCATCTTCCATTATGGGATCTTCCAATAATTTAAAACGCTGCATTTTTCCATTTGCATCCGGAAAACTCATCGTAGTTGTTGCATTTAATAAAGAAACATTTTCTCTTTTTTCAATAGTTTGCAATTCTGTTTTTATCTCATTGAGATCTAGATTAAAGATTTGATATTGTGATGGCATGTGTGATTGCACAAATACAACATTATCTTTTTCGTCAATGGAAGATCTTTTCCAATTGTCTTGTCCTACCATCATAAATGTAGATAATAGAAATACAGAAAACAGTACTTTTTTAAGCATATTAAAGGTTTTTTAAAATTATTTATAAGACGCTAATGTATTCAAATTAAAATTGAAATACAACTTTTTAACTTTTATCGTTATAAAAAAAACAAATATGCTTACTTTTTATTTTTCTTTTTTTGGCATAGGTCCTCGTAAATGGATTACTAATCCATTTAAAAAATTGCGTAAAAACTGATCGCCACATTCCATATATTTTGGGTGATTTTCTCTTCTAAAAATAGCACCTAACTCACTTTTGGTCACCTTAAAATCTACTAAATCTAATATTTTTATGATGTCTGTATCTCGTAGTTTATGTGCTACGCGAAGTTTTTTCATAATGTCGTTATTTGTTAATCCCATAATTTACTATTCTTTTATTTTAAGTATCAATTTTCCTTTTTTATTGCCATCAAATAAACGCAAAAAGGTTTCCTGAAAATTTTCTATTCCTGTAAAAATAGCTTCTTGGCTCTTTAATTTTCCTTGCATTAGCCACAAACCCATTTCTTTTGCTGCAATCGGAAATTTATTTGCATAATCCATAACAAGCATTCCTTGCATGGTAGCTCTATGAACTAATAAGGATAAATAATTACTAGGTCCAACCATTTTTTCTTCATTGTTATATTGCGATATAGCACCGCAAATAACAACTCGTGCATGCATCCGCAAATTTGCTAAAGCAACATCCAAAACTTCGCCACCAACATTATCAAAAAAAACATCTATTCCTTTCGGACATTTTTCTTTAACTGCTGCATACAATTCTTCCGATTTATAATCAATTGCCGCATCAAATCCCAATTCATCTACCAAATAGGCACATTTTTCTTTTCCTCCAGCAATTCCAATTACTGTACAGCCTTTAATTTTTGCTATTTGTCCAACTACACTACCAACAGCACCTGCAGATCCAGAAATAAGTACGGTATCTTTTGGCTTTATTTTTCCAACTTCTAAAATTCCAAAATAGGCAGTCATTCCTGGCATTCCCAAGATACTTAAATACAGTGGCATTGGTACAAGGGTAGTATCTACTTTATGCCAATTATCGCCATTCGTAGCAACAAATTGTTGTACGCCACCCCAACCTGTTAAACAATCTCCTACTTTATATTTTGCATGGTTTTTTACTCTTACTACTTTTCCTATAGAACCTGCGCGCATTACATCGCCAATTGCCATTGGTTCTATATATGATTTACTATCATTCATCCAACCACGCATAGCAGGATCTAAAGAAATATAATATTGTTCTATTAAGACTTCGCCATCTTTTAATTCTGGAAGTTTATTTGTTTCCAGTTCCCAAACCTCTTTACTAGGCAAACCCACAGGTCTCTTTTTAAATATTAATTGTTTATTCATTTTAAATTTGTATAATACGACTGCAAAATAAGTGTTTTAAAACCAACTCTTATGCTCTTTTATGTCTTTTATGGTAAAAAGAAACCACAAACCAACTTTTATGCTCTTTTATGCTCTTTTATGCTCTTTTATGCCTTTTATGGTAAAAAGAAATCATAAACCAACTTTTATGCTCTTTTATGGTAAAAAGAAACCAACATTTACATTAAACTTCTTCAAACTTAATTCCTAATTTTTTTTCGATATCATAAATTTGTTGCATTTCGCTATGTAAAACTAAAGCAATTGAAAAACCTGATTTTCCAGCTCTGGCAGTTCTTCCACTACGATGTGTGTAGTATTCCATTTTTTCTGGTAATTGGTGGTGGATGATAAATCCCAATCCATGTACATCAATTCCTCTTGCAGAAACATCGGTAGATACCATATACTGTAAGTTTTCTTTTTTAAATGCGCGCATTACTTTATCTCGCTCTTTTTGTTGCATATCACCTTCTAAAGCACCAACAGAAAAACCTTCTTCACGCAATTCATTAGCAAGTTTTTGAGTACCTAACTTTGTTCTACAAAAAATAATACCACGCTCCTCGCCTTTATTTTCTAATAAATCAATTAAAACATCTAATTTATTAGCAAGTGTTGTTATTTTATATTGATGGATGATATTTGTATTAACCAATGCATTTTTATTTATTTCAACTCTAGCAATATCCCCTTTCATGTAAGTTTTTACGATGCGCCGAATTTCTTCGGGAAATGTAGCCGAAAACAACCAAGTTTTTCTACTTCCGCTAGTATATTCTAAGATTTTATTAAGTTCGTGTTTAAAACCCATGCTTAACATTTCATCCGCTTCATCTAAAACAATTGTTTGGATATTTCTTAAATTTATAGATTTTCGTTCAATTAAATCAATTAATCTTCCTGGAGTGGCTACAATAATATGTGTTGGTCGTCTTAAATTATTGATTTGCTTGTCAATTTTTTCGCCACCAAAAACAGCTTCTACAAATATTTTATCTTCTGCATATTTGGTAAACTTAAATAATTGCTTTTTTATTTGTTGTACCAATTCTCGTGTAGGCGATAAAATTAAAGCTTGTACCAACGGCTGACTAGCATCTATTTGTTGTAATATAGGTAAACCAAATGCAGCAGTTTTACCAGTACCAGTTTGTGCTAAACCAATAAAATCTGTTTTTTCTTGTAGTAATATTGGAATAGTTTCTATTTGTATTTCGGTTGGTATTTTTATACCTAATTCTGCTAATCCTTTAATAAAATCGTTACGAACTCCTAATTGTTTGAATGTCATTTCTGATGTTTTATTGTTAATTTATTGACACATTAATTTATATCAAAAATTTCGCACAAAGATAGTTTATTAAATTTTGATTGCTAATACTAAAAATCTTATTTATTTAAACAACATTTTTTATATTTTCTTCCACTTCCACAAGGACAAGGA
>WFMU01000142.1 GCA_015488935.1 Flavobacteriaceae bacterium
ATTTTTTAGAGCAAATAGACAGCAAATAATTAATCTTAAAGAAATAAAAAAAGTAACACCTTGGTTTCATGGGAAATTAAAAATTAGTTTATCCAATAATGTAGATGTCGAAACTTCTCGCCGACAATCGTTAAAATTTAGACAAAATTTAGAATTTTAAATAATTGAATACTATTGTCCGATAAAAAACAACGCAACTTTTATAATTCATATATTATCAGTTAGTTACAATTTAGTCTTGTGTCTTATGTCTAAAAGCGAAGCAGTCATGTATCTTTTACTAGACCATATTGTAATTTAATTAAAAAATAGTACTTTTACACAAATTTAAAACCTTAATTTTTAACTATGGAAAACTTTATAGAATTAACAAACACATCAGAACAAGAAAGAATTGCCTTTTATAAACAAACTTATGCGCATGTTGCTTATGGTGTTTTAGCATTTATTTTAATCGAATATTTCTTTTTAACCGTACCTGCAATTACCAATTTTGCATTATCACTTACCGAAGGTAGAATGTGGCTATTAATGCTCGGAGGATTTATGTTTGTAACTAGTTATGCAGAAAGAATGGCAATAAAAAGTCACGATAGAAATAAACAATATTTAGGATACTTTCTTTACATTGTAGCAGAAGCCTTTATTTTTATTCCACTATTATATGTTGCTACAAGAATGGAAGGTGGACAAGTAATTCTTAAACAAGCAGCAATTTTAACCGTATCTTTATTTGCAGGTTTATCTGCCGTAGTATTATTTACCAAAAAAGATTTCTCTTTTATGAGACGCTTTTTAACTATTGGTTTTGTAATTGCTTTAGGTTTAATTGTAGCTGGTTTACTATTTGGATTTAACCTTGGTTTATGGTTTTCTGTTGGGATGATTATTTTAGCTGCAGGAACAATTTTATACCAAACCTCTAATTTAGTTCACAAATATTCTAGCGACCAATATGTGGCTGCTGCACTTGGTTTATTTGCTTCGTTAATGTTACTTTTTTGGTATATATTAAGAATATTTTTATCGAGAAAATAACTTTGCATACAACATACAATGTTTACAAAACAGCTTTTGACACTCATTACTTATTATCAAAAGCTGTTTTTTTATGCCTAAATTCTTTCTGCTTTTGTTAAATTTTTGTTAATACAAATTATAATTGTTACAAAAAAGAGTATTTAACGTCTTTTAAGTATTGAGAACTTAAAGCAATAATAAGATTCAAAAAGACGAATTATAAAAGTTTAAATAAATTCCTTCTAACTAAAACAAACCATTATTATGTTACATCTTTCATTATTACAAAAAAGAATATTTTTTTTAAGGACAATTTTTTTTGCGTTCTTACTTGTTTTTACAACACAATTACAAGCAAAAAATCCAACATTAAAAAATGGTGTTGTAACAGGTAAAATTATAGATGCAACAACTAAAGAGTCGGTTGCTTATGCATCTATTGTAATAAAAGACACTACAAATAAAATTGTAAATGGTACTATTACAGACGAACAAGGAAACTTTAAAATAACAAAACTTTCTAATGGTAATTATATTTTAGAAGTACAATTTATGGGTTACAAAACGCTAAGTAAAACCTTTCAAATAACTCCAAAAAAACCAAAAGTAAACCTAGGAAGTATTCTTTTTAAAGAAGATACAGAAGCATTAGAAGAAGTAGAAATACGTGCCGATGTATCTACTACCATTCAAAAAGTAGATAGAAAAGTAATTAATGTAGGTAAAGATTTGGTTTCGGCAGGAGCAACAGCATCCGAAATTATGAATAATATACCTTCGGTAAGTGTTGACCAAAATGGTAATATTAGCCTAAGAGGAAATTCTAATGTGCGTGTTCTAGTAGATGGTAAGCCAACTACTATTAGTGCGGCACAATTACTAAAACAAATTCCATCTTCATCCATTAAAAGTGTAGAATTAATTACAAATCCATCTGCAAAATACAACCCAGAAGGAATGTCTGGAATGATAAATATTGTATTGAAAAAAAATGCAAATATGGGCTTTAATGGTAACCTAAATACAGGGCTTACCTTTGGAGAAAATACAAAATTTAATGGCTCGTTAAACTTGAATTACAAAACAGGGAAAATAAATGTTTTTGGTAATTATGGTTATAATAAAGGAAAATGGAACAACCACGGATTTGTAAATAGAGCAGATAATAATTCCCAACAAAATTTTATATTTGATAGCGATATTGTATCCCATATTATAAAAGTTGGTTTTGACTATTATATCAATACCAAAAATACTTTTTCGTTTTATACCAATCAAAATATTTTTAATGGACAAAATTTTGGACAGTCTGATGTTGTTTTTGTAGATGGTAATTTTCCTAACTTTTTACAAAAAACAAATACAAAAAAAGATAATGGCTCAGCAAGTTATAATGCCGATTATAAAATTGATTTTGAAAAAAAAGGACACAATCTAGAGTTTGAAGTTAATTATAGTATCGGAAAACCAACAGAAGATGCAATTTATAACGAATTAAATAATCCTACAAATCCTGTTTTTA
>WFMU01000143.1 GCA_015488935.1 Flavobacteriaceae bacterium
GTTTTTCAGCAATATTTTGTTGTATTAATAAGTCTAAATTAGTAATTTCTTTAACTATTTTTGCGTTAAACTCAGATTTTTTCTCGTCTAAATAATCTTCTAAATTAGTTGTTTTATTATTTTTTGCAATAAACTTTTTTACATCTGCATGATAATCATAAGTACATGCTTCTGTTACCAAACTTCGAATGGTAACACATTGATTTTCTATAAAGTCACTATATTTTGGTAATGCTTTTTTTGGATTAGTACCTTTTTTAAGATTTGCAAAATCTTTCAACACCATATATTCTAAATATTCTAATAGTGCTGTATTTGTTACTGGTTTTGCTATAGCAAACAATTCTTTTAATTGTTCCGAACTTATCCATGTTCCATCTGTATCTTCCATTTCTGCATAAAAGCCTTCCATCATTTTTTCATACATACACATATACTTTTTCTTTTCTAAATTATCAAAATCAATGTCAAATTGCACATTACCATAACCCAAAGGTTTTGCCATACCTAAAGAATGGTTACAGGCATCCGTATTATGAAAAGTTAAAGCACTTAACAAAGCACCTAATTCTACAGGTCTTAAATTATGATAATGAATAATTGTTTCAAATTCTACATCTTTTGCTAATGGAAAAAACGAAACTGTCGTTTTTTCAGGTCTTTCACGATTATTATAGGTGTCAATAGCTGTTTTAACGGCATATCGCTTTCTTCCTGCTAATTCACAAGCATCATTATAAGTCTTATAACTATTTCCTATTAGTTCAGTTGTCTCATTATTTACTCTTTGCTTTAAATAAAATGGATAATATGATGCTTTAGGGCTTCCTAAAATAGTGTTAACCACTGGCAGCTCCTTACTTTTTTTTATACACAATGCAGGTTCAATACTTATTCTCCCTTTTAAACTATCCTTTTCTTTTTGATTTATATGTCCAAATAGGCACTCTGTAAGGTCTAATTGATTGGTATTATGTAGCCCTTTATCTTTAATAAGATCAGTTACTCTGTATGTATAAGGTAGTTTATATAATTGTGATAGACCTAAATGTTGCACCTTCTCATCTTTTAATGAAAAGAATACGGGTACTTTTTTTCCACTTTCTAATTTTTTCTTCCAATGTTTCCAATCATCAGATTGACTTTTAGGTTCATGATCAAAATATGCAAAGAAAAAATCTTTAATAACTTGTTTTTCAATTTCAATTGGTTCTTGATTTGGTTTCCAAAAAATAAATTCCAAATGCTTACCTTCCCATTTTGGATTGCCGTTATCATTTGTAATTTGCACTCCTTGCCTATCTGTTTTAATCTTCCTTGCAGACGCCTGACCTGTAAATACTATTTTTCCATTTTCTCCATTTTCATCTACTTTACAAATTTCTCTGTTGGCATCAACATAATCTAAACTAAATTTACCAGTTAATAAATTAGAACCAAACGCACGATACTTTACTAAAGATGACTTATTTTTTTGTTTTTTACTGTATGTATTTACATAAGAAGTATTAAAAACACTATCTAATGTTTTATGTGAAATTCTTCCTGGTTTGTTAGAATTATATTCTATAAAATATATTCCATTTTCTTCGTATAAAAAACCTCCTAATGTATTTGAAAATTGTGCTTTGTTATATAAATTATTATCACTAAAATCTCGCAAACTATACTTACTATCATTCAACCTTTGCAACTTCCCAAAACTCATGTTCTCCAAAACCGATGCCAGTTCTCCTTTTATCGATGTGCCTGGAATGCAATATTTACCATGCAACTTTTTAAAACGATATTGATAGATTTTAGTACCATTTATAACAGGTCTAACTATATTAGGTTCTTCTTTTCCTCGTATAAAAATTGGAGTCTTAGCAGTAATCTTTAATTTTATTTGTCCACTTAAAGCATCTTCAAATGGTACGTCCATAGTTACATATTTCCCCCATTTAGGTATAAAAACCTGTTTATTTAATGGTACAAAATTGTAAGGTGATTTTACATTAGTCATGGTATATCTTATTTTTCAAATCCAACAAATACTTACTATCATTCAACCTTTGCAACTTCCCAAAACTCATGTTCTCCAAAACCGATGCCAGTTCTCCTTTTATAGATGTGCCTGGAATGCAATATTTACCATGCAACTTTTTAAAACGAT
>WFMU01000144.1 GCA_015488935.1 Flavobacteriaceae bacterium
GACTTAGATATATCTAAAGTAAATTCTGATAAGGTAGTAATTGCAATTCACGGTTTAGAAGGTAGCTCCGATTCTAATTATATACATACCATAACCGAACTATTAAATAAAAATAATTACGATGTATATGCATTTAATATGCGTGGCTGTAGTGGCGAACCAAATAATTTATTAAGCTCCTATCACAGCGGAAAAACAGAAGACTTATTAGCAGTAATAAACCATATACAAGCAACAAATAACTACAAACAATTACATATAGTAGGATACAGTTTAGGAGGAAATTTGACCTTGAAATTTATGGGAGAATTTGCAAATAAAATGCCAGTACTCGTAAAATCTGCTGTAACAGTATCTGTTCCTTGCGATTTAAAAGGTTCTACCATAGCCATTGCAAGATGGGACAATATCTTGTACTTAAAAGGATTTTTAAAAACGCTAAAAGAAAAAACTTTAGAAAAAATGGCACGATTTCCAGAAGCAAATATCAATAAAGATAAAATGTTAGCAGCAAAAAACTTTTTAGATTTTGATAACTTAGTTACCGCACCTATTCACGGATTTAAGAATGCCGAAGATTATTGGAAACGCTCTAGTAGCAAACAATTTATAAAAGATATTAAGCATCCAACTTTATTAATTACAGCAAAAGATGACCCTTTTTTAACCAAATCGTGTATGCCAATAGAAGAAGCAAAAAAACACGATTATTTTACCTTTTTGCAAACAAAATATGGCGGACATATCGGCTTTGTACAAGGATTTAATATAAAAAAACAACGCTGGTGCGAAAATCAAATCTTAAGATTTATACAGAAAAATAGTTAAATTTATTCCATATAAACAATATCTAAAGTAAATAATGGTTATTTGAATAGAATAATAGATATTTGCACAAAACAGAAACCTTGAAAAAACAATTCATATTATTACTATTTTTTACACAAATGCTATATGCACAAACTGTGCGTAATTATTCCAATGAATTTTTAAACATAGGAGTAGATGCAACTGCATTTGGAATGGGAAAGGCTGTAACTGCAACAAGTAACGATGTTAATGCAATTTACTGGAATCCTGCTGGATTAGTAAACGTTGAAGATAATCAAGCAGCATTAATGCATGCAGAATATTTTAAAGGAATTGCAAAATACGACTATGTTGCTTATGCAAAACCAATTGATAAAGAAAGTACCATCGCATTTTCATTTATTCGGTTTTCGGTAGATGATATTTTAAATACCACACAATTAATAGACAATCAAGGAAATATCAATTTTAATCGCGTAAGCTTATTTAATGCTTCGGATATGGCATTGCATATTGGCTATGCAAAGCACCATTTATTAAAAAATTTTGATTTTGGAATGAATGCAAAAATTGTGCATCGTAGAATAGGAAGTTTTGCAAATTCTTGGGGATTTGGCTTAGATCTTGGATTACAATATCAAGTAAATGACTATAAATTAGGATTGATGTTGCGAGATGTTACCACCACTTTTAATGCTTGGAAAATTGATAGTGAAGCATTTGCAAGTATCCGTAATGCCGTGCCTGAACAAAATCAAGAAAAACCAGAAACTTTAGAATTAACAAAACCAAAAGCCCAATTTGGTGTATCGCGTATGTTTACGTTTAGACATGATTATAAACTAACCACAGAAGTGGACTTAAATATGCGATTTTTAAAAACAAACGATTTAATTGCTACATCTTTTATAAGTATCGATCCATCTGTAGGATTTCAATTGGCGTATGTAGATATGGTGTATTTGCGAGGTGGTGTAAATAATTTTCAAAAACATACAAAATTTGATGGAAGTAAATCCCTTTCTATAGAGCCTAGTTTTGGTGTAGGATTTCAATACAATGGTATTCAAGTAGATTATGCATTGTCAAATATTGGTGGAGCAAGTGGTACTTTATATTCTAATGTATTCTCATTAAAAATTGATTTTGGAGCTTTTCGATAAATAGCACTAAAATTTAAGAATCCTTTAGGATACTTTTTTTTATCTTTCCTTATATTTGTAAAGTAAAATAACAAAAACCTTGAAGAAAAAAATCCTATTTTTTGTACTGCTATTCATAACAATGCTAAGCTTTGCACAAAAACAAAAACTATCTCCAGTTGCAGAGGTTAGTATTATTACTGTAGATCCGGGAGAATTATTATTAGATACTTGGGGACATAGCGCCATTCGTATAAAAGATAAACAACAAAATTTAGATAGAGTATATAATTATGGCATGTATGATTTTAGAACACCTAATTTTTATACAAAATTTATGCAAGGTAAGTTATTGTATGATTTAGCAGCATATCCATTTCATTATTTTCTAAAAAGCTACGTTAGAGAAAATAGAAAAATAACAGAACAAATATTACAACTTACACCAGAGCAAAAACAGAAATATTTTAATTTCTTAGAAAATAATGCCAAGCCAGAAAATAAAAAGTATTTATACGATTTCTTTTTTGATAATTGCGCTACAAAAATGCGCGATGTGACTACCGAAGTTTTAGGAGAAAATGTAGATTATAGAGACCAATTGTCACATTACAACTATACCTTTAGAGATTTAATATATCAAAAACTAGAAAATCATCCTTGGGGAAAATTTGGAATTGATATTGCACTTGGCTCTGTAATTGATAAAAAAGCAACAGCAAAACAAATTACCTTTTTACCTAGTTATGCACACGATAATCTCAAAAATGCAATGGTTACTAATAATGGAAAAAAAATGCCATTGGTAAAAGAAACTAAAATACTGTATAAACCAAGAACCGTAAAAACGAAAAAAACATATTTTACACCAATGCTGTTTTTTAGCATATTGGCAATTGTAGTACTGCTAATTACTTACAACGATTATAAAAAGAAAAAAAGAACAAAATGGCTAGATTTTAGCCTGTTTCTTGCAACTGGTTTAGTAGGTTTGTTAGTATTTTTATTGTGGTTTGCCACAGACCATAAAGCAACAAAAGGAAATTTAAATTTATTTTGGGCTTTTTTGCCAAATCTAATCGTAGCATTTTATGTACTAAAGAATAAAGCAAAATTTCTTAAAAATTATTACGTATTATTACTTGTTTTTCTGCTAGTAATGATTCTAATTTGGATTTTTAAAATTCAGGTTTTTAATATTGCGATGCTTCCAATTATACTACTATTAGGAATTCGATACTTCTATAATTATACTTTTACAAAAAAATATACTGT
>WFMU01000145.1 GCA_015488935.1 Flavobacteriaceae bacterium
CTCCAGTGGTTAATATTGGTGATGTGTTAGATTTTACAGCAACAATAAATCCAATACCAGATGATGAAACACCAGAAGATAATGTATATGAGTTGCATCAAACAGTAGTAGGTTCGTATGATCCAAATGACATTTCTGTAGCAGAAGGAGAACAAATTTTATTAGCAGATGCAGATAAGTACTTACACTATGTCATACGCTTTCAAAACACAGGAACAGCACATGCTGTAAAAGTTAGAGTACATAATATTTTAGATGATAAGTTAGATTGGACTACTTTACAATTAGAAAGTTCTAGTCATGATAATACGGTGGAAATTAAAAATGGAAGTGAAATAGACTTTATTTTTAATGCTATTTACTTACCAGATAGCACCACAGATGAACCTAATTCACATGGTTATATAGCTTATAAAATAAAACCAAAAGATAATGTTTCCGTTGGAGATGTTTTTATAAATAATGCAGCTATTTATTTTGATTATAACTTAGCAATAAATACAAATACAGTTACAACAGAAATTGTAAATGCTTTGTCATTAAATGATAATAGGTTGTTAAACTTTACAGTTTTTCCAATACCAACATCAGATGTTTTAAAAATAAACACAAAATCACAAATAAGTAAAATAGAAATATACAACAAGTTAGGGCAATTGGTGTTAGAAGAAAATAATAAAAATGACATGAACATATCGAATCTTAATCAAGGTATCTATTTTATAAAAATAACAGATATAAATAATAATTCTAATACAAAAAAGATAGTAAAAAAGTAAGTGCAATAAAATTTAGACTTTTTTTGTAAAAATTAGTTATAATCAATGAAACTCCAAAAGCAATTTTTAAATCAAATAAAAGAAATTGTAAGCAATGCTAGACAAAAAGCAATTCGTTCTGTAAATACAGAAAGAGTGATGATGTATTGGCAAATAGGTAAATTAATTTTTGAAGAAGAGCAAAATGGTGAAGAAAGAGCTGAGTATGGTAAGTTTTTAATAAAATCTATTGAAACTGAATTGAAGCCAGTTTTTGGAAGTGTTTTTTCTTCTCGTCAATTATATAGATGTGTACAATTTTATAAAATATTTCCAATTGTGTCCGCACTGCGGACACAATTCCATTGGTCACATTATAAGCTACTTATAAGTATTTCTAATCAAAACAAAAGAACTTTCTATATTGCTGAAGCTGAAAAAAATAATTGGTCTGCAAGACAATTACAAAGACAAATAAATAGTCAACTTTTTGAGCGGTTATTATTAAGCAACGACGTGCAAGATGTATTAGCAGTAGCACAACAAAATAAAATACCAGAAAATCCAACAGAAATTATTAAAGATCCAATGGTTTTAGAATTTTTAGGTTTAAAAAGAGAAAGTTCTTATTACGAAAAAGATTTTGAAACTGCTGTAATAACGCATTTACAAGATTTTATTTTAGAATTAGGAAATGGTTTTTCGTTTGTTTCAAGACAAAAACGAATTCATATCGATGGAGATGAATTTTTTATAGATTTAGTTTTTTATAATAGATTATTGCAATGTTTTGTAGTTATAGAAATTAAAAATAAAAAAATAACGCATCAAGATTTAGGTCAGTTACAAATGTATGTTAACTACTTTGATAGATTTGAAAAACAAGAATTTGAAAATGCTACAATAGGAATTTTATTATGTACAGATAAAAATGATGCGATGGTAAAAATTTCTTTACCAAAAGATAACAAAACAATTATAGCAAGTAAATATCAGTTATATTTACCAACAGAAGAACAATTAATGGAAGAAGTATTAAAAGAAGTAAAAAGAATAGATGATATTAAATAATAAAACTTTGCGATCTTTGCGAAATCTTTGCGCACTTTGCGGTTAAACCAAAAGAAATGTCAAGAAAAAACATCCAAAATATAACCCTAACCGATTCATCAAATAAACAAATCAACAAATCTACACCAAAACAACACGAAAATTTTGTTGCAGGAATTCCTCCTTATTTAAGAGGACCATATTCTACCATGTATGTTCGTAGAGCGTGGACAGTAAGACAATATGCAGGATTTTCTACAGCAGAAGAAAGTAATGCTTTTTACCGTAGAAACTTAAAGGCAGGGCAAAAAGGACTTTCCGTTGCCTTTGATTTGGCAACGCATAGAGGTTACGATTCCGATCATGAACGTGTACAAGGAGATGTTGGAAAAGCTGGAGTTGCCATAGATTCGGTGGAAGATATGAAAATATTATTCGATCAAATTCCACTAGATAAAATGTCTGTTTCTATGACTATGAATGGAGCAGTATTACCAATCTTAGCATTTTATATCGTAGCAGCAGAAGAACAAGGAGTAGCACAAAAACTATTATCAGGAACCATACAAAACGATGTTTTAAAAGAATTTATGGTGCGAAATACCTACATCTATCCACCAAAACCATCCATGAAAATAATTGCTGATATTTTTAGATATACCACGGCAAACATGCCAAAATTTAACAGTATTTCCATTTCAGGATATCACATGCAAGAAGCAGGAGCAACACCAGAAATAGAATTAGCATACACCTTGGCAGACGGATTAGAATACATCAAAACAGGATTAGCAACAGGAATGAAAATTGATGAATTTGCGCCGAGACTATCCTTTTTCTGGGCAATAGGAATGGATCATTTTAGAGAAATAGCCAAACTAAGAGCAGGACGCATGTTATGGGCAAAAATTGTAAAGCAATTTAATCCTACCAATCCTAAATCAATGGCTTTAAGAACGCATTGCCAAACAAGCGGTTGGAGTTTAACCGAGCAAGACCCTTTTAACAATGTAGCAAGAACCGCAATAGAAGCAATGGCAGCAGCATTTGGAGGAACACAATCCTTACATACCAATGCCTTAGATGAAGCCATAGCATTACCAACCGATTTTTCGGCAAGAATAGCAAGAAATACACAAATATACATCCAAGAAGAAACACAAATAACCAAAACTGTGGACCCTTGGGCAGGAAGTGAATACGTAGAAAAATTAACCGAAGAAATCGCCTACAAAGCATGGGAATTAATTCAAGAAGTAGAAGCACTTGGCGGAATGACAAATGCCATTGAAAAAGGAATTCCAAAAATGCGAATTGAAGAAGCCGCAGCAAAAAAACAAGCACGAATAGATAGCGGACAAGATACCATTGTAGGTGTAAATAAATACCAACTCAAAGAAGAAGACCCTTTACATATTTTAGAAGTAGATAACGATGCTGTAAGAACATCGCAAATAGCGCGATTAAATAAAATAAAAAAAGAAAGAAACACAGCCGAAGTTAAAAAAGCATTAGAAAAATTAACCAAATGCGCAGAGACATCTCAAGGAAATTTACTAGATTTGACTGTAAAAGCAGCACGAGTACGAGCTACTTTAGGAGAAATTTCCACAGCTTTAGAAAAAGTATTTGGAAGATATAAAGCAACCATTAATTCCATATCAGGCGTGTATAGTAAAGCAATAAAAGACGATAAAACCTTTAAAAAAGCAGTAGATTTAGCCAATAAATTTGCGGAGCTAGAAGGAAGACGTCCACGGATAATGGTAGCCAAAATGGGACAAGATGGACACGATAGAGGCGCAAAAGTAGTAGCAACAAGTTTTGCAGACTTAGGATTTGATGTAGATATAGGACCATTATTTCAAACACCAAAAGAAGCAGCAAAACAAGCCGTAGAAAATGATGTCCACGTTTTAGGAGTATCTTCTTTAGCAGCAGGACACAAAACACTTGTGCCACAAGTAATTCAAGAACTAAAAAATTACGGAAGAGAAGATATTATGGTTATTGCTGGAGGTGTAATTCCAGCACAAGACTATCAATATTTATTCGATAAAGGCGTAGTTGGCGTATTTGGACCAGGAACAAAAATTGCCAAAGCAGCCATCGAAATATTAGAAATATTAATAGAAAGTGTAGCCTAAAAATACCACATACACCTTATACTCACTGTTAGAAATTGCCTGTCCTCTTATGCATAAAAAACAATACATTATTATTAACCCAACCGCAGGAAAATCGTATGCACAAAAACACAAAAAACAACTACTTGAAAAATTAAAAAAACTAGCCGATAATTATCAAATTATATACACCAAATACGCAAAACAAGAAATTGAACTTGTACAAAAAGCAATACAACAAGGATACCGAAAAATTATAAGCGTTGGCGGAGATGGTACCTTACACCACATTGTAAACGGTGTATTTTTACAAACCGAAATACCAACTACAGCAATAGAAATAGCCGTAATACCACTTGGCACAGGAAACGATTGGATAAAACAATACCAAATTCCAAACGAAATAGAAAAAGCCATACAGATAATCAATAAGAAGAAAACCGTAAAACAAGATATAGGTGAAATAACATTGGCAGAAAAAACCAGCTATTTTAATAATGTAACAGGAATTGGATTTGATGGATACGTAGTAAAATCGTTAGAAAAATATAGAAAATTTGGAGCAGCTTCGTATTTTATAGCATCCCTAATGGGATTCATAAAATACAAAAAAAGCACACTAAAATTCCATATAAATCAAACCGAAATAATAACAAAAACACTATTAGCAGCAATCGGAATTTGTGGCTATTGTGGCGGTGGAATGCGACTAACAAACCAAGTAAATACAACAGATGGCATGTTTGATGTAAGTATCGTAAAAAATATAAGTATGGGCAATTTGCTATGGCATATTACAAAAATATACAACGGAAAATTACACAAACACAGCGAGGTAGAAACCTATAAAACAACCAAAATAAGTGTAAAAGTAACACAAGGAAAAAAACCATACATACAAGCAGATGGCGAGTTGCTAGGACAAGGCGATTTTACCGTAAAAATAATTCCTCAAGCAATTCGTTTTATAGTACCAAATTAAACCTATATTTGCAGCCACAAACCCCGAAATGATAGTTTAAGAAAATAATCATTTCTCAAACTATAATTATGACATTTAAAGAATTAGGATTAGTAGATAATCTTTTAAAAGCTGTCGCTGAAAAAGGATATACAAACCCATCGGCAATCCAAGAAAAAGCAATACCCTTAGTATTAAAAGGAAAAGATATATTAGCCTCAGCCCAAACAGGAACAGGTAAAACAGCAGGATTTACACTACCAATATTACAATTATTGGCAGCAAGTAAACATCCAAAATACAGACCAATAAGAACATTAATACTAACACCAACCAGAGAACTAGCAGCACAAATACAAGAAAATATTTTAGTATATAGCAAATATTTAGATATACGTTCAGCAGTAATATTTGGCGGTGTAAAACCAGCATCGCAAATAGCAACCATAAAAAGAGGCGTAGATATTTTAGTAGCAACACCAGGACGATTACTAGATTTAGAAAATCAAAATAAATTATCGCTAAAACGAATAGACTTTTTAGTCTTAGACGAAGCAGATAGAATGCTAGACATGGGATTTCAAAGAGATATTAATAAAATATTAGTCTTATTACCCAAGAAAAGACAAAACTTATTATTCTCTGCAACCTTTTCTAAAGAAATAAAAAAATTGGCAAACGGATTTTTACACCATCCAACCATGGTAGAAGCAGAGCCAGAAAACTCTACCGTAGAAAAGATTATTCAAAAAGCCTACAGAACCGATAAATCTAAAAAAACAGCCCTAATAATTAAATTGATTTCCGATGGAAATTGGCAACAAGTATTAGTATTTACAAGAACCAAACACGGCGCAAACCGACTTTGTAAAAAAATGATACAAAAAGGTATTAAAGCAGCAGCAATACACGGAAATAAAAGTCAAGGAGCAAGAACCAAAGCATTGGCAGGATTTAAAGATGGTAGCGTAAGAGCATTAGTTGCAACAGATATTGCCGCAAGAGGTTTAGACATACCATTATTACCACACGTAATCAATTACGAATTGCCAAATATTGCCGAAGATTATGTACACAGAATAGGAAGAACAGGAAGAGCAGGAGCAAATGGAGAAGCCATCTCTTTAGTAAGTAGCGATGAAATTGCTTATGTAAAAAGTATCGAAAAATTATTAAAGCAAAAGTTGCAAACTACGGTAATTGATGGTTTTGAACCAAGTGAAATTACACCAGACAACGAAAAACCAAAAACAAAAGAACAAAAATTAGACGAGCAACGACAAAGACAACAAAGAAGAAAAAACAAATTAGCAAAAACAAACTCACAAACACGAAGTGGACAATATGCAAAGTCAAAATCAAACAAATCTAAAAATAGAAATAAATCAAATAAGCGATTTTAGTATTTTTTAGGCTCTAGTTTATAAAAGTATTTATTAAACATCAATTTTGCCACCAAGATACCAAGAAAACACCAAGTTCACTAAGATTAATGAATATTAAACAACGAAACAACTTTGCGTAAAACGATGTGTTCTTTGCGTTTAAAAAATAACACACATTTAAACTAGAGTCTATTTTTATTATTCCATTTATAAAGCATATCACAAACGCAAACAAAAAACAGCAACGTTGCGAATAACTGATTATATAGTGTGTTTTTGCTCTGTAATATTAGATTAATTCATCACCAGCTTTTGCTCTTTTAATACTTAAATCAAATTCTTGGTAAAGTTCTAAAAGTTCCATAATAGAACCAATTAAATCTTTAGTTTCTAATAGAATACCAAAAAATAATGTTGTATTTTTTGGACTAGTTTCTGTTTTATCTTTTCTAATTCGTTTTATTTGTTTTTCGATGGCAGTAGAAACATGTTCAAACAATCCTTGCTTGTCTGAAATTATTTTACCTAGATTATCAAAATTATTGTTATTAAAAGAAGTTTCTATTTGCGATAGCATTTTATCTAATTCGGTATCAATAAGGCGTAATTCTGCAATTTGACTTTTCTTTAAATTTTTGTGGTTATTATTTACATGTTTATAACTAGATTTAGAAATATAACTGATAGATTGAGAAATATCTTGTAAATAACCAATAACAAGAATGTAAAATCTACTCGCTTCAGCAGATGTATCATCTAACGATTTTATAAAATAGAAAACTTCATCTTTAAGTTGTTCTACTTCATCATTTAATTTACTTACATGCTTGTTTGTTTTTTTGAGTTTGTCTAAATCATGCGATGCTAAGTCTTTAGCTACATTGGTATATAATTTATTTACACGTCTTACTACTTCAGAAATATGGCTAGAACTTTCTTCAATAACACCACTAATACTTATTAACTCATCTCTATTAATTTTGCGTTTTGCTTTTTCTACTTTTTGTTTTTGTGCATATTTAATATAATTGCGGCTAATTAATAAAGTAACAACAGTTAATAAAATGGCAACAGATGCAATACCACCAAGATTAATTAAATATAATGCAATAGCCGCTGCTGTAAAAGCAATAAGCGCTGTTGCAAACCACCCTCCAATTACGTTTAAAACACCAGCAACTCTATATACAGCACTTTCTCTTCCCCAAGCTCTATCTGCCAAAGAAGTACCCATTGCAACCATAAAAGTTACATAAGTTGTAGATAGTGGTAATCCTTTAGAAGTACCAAACGATATTAAAATACCAGCAACCACTAAATTTACAGATGCTCTAATAGTATCAAAAGCTGGCATTTCATAGGCTTTTGGTTTTGGTAGTGATATTACAGGTCTTTCAAAACGAGAATTAATCCAGTTTTGTGTAGTTTTTGGAGTAATAAATTGGAATATTTTATTTAAACTCATGGCAGCTCTTACCGCCAATCTTGATGCTGTAGTTGGTTGGAATTTTTCTGTACCTTCATCTTGTCTAGATAAATCAATACCAGTTTTAATAACGTCTCTTGCTTTTTTAGAAAACCAAATAGTTAATACCATAATGCCACCAGCAATTAGTAATAAAAAGTTGTTTGAAGGTACTTTTTTAGATAAAATTTCCATAGAAAAATCTGTAGCAGCAACTCCAGAGCTATGCCATGCTTCGTAAGAATTCCAAGCAGCAATAGGTACACCTACAAAGTTAACCAAATCGTTACCAGAAAAGGCCAATGCTAATGAAAATGTTCCAACACCAATAATAACATGTAGAATATTAATTTTTGTAAATTTGGAGATAAAATAAGAAACGACAGTCCAGCCTAAGAAACCAATACTAAAAATTTGCCATAAGTTATCTTGTAAGTAATGTTTAATATTGTAAGTTTTATAAAAAGTAGTTCCCTTTAATCCTTTAAAAAATATAAAATAAGAAATAGCAGCAAGAGCAAAACCGCCAAAGACGATACTTACCATGCTATCTTTTTTTCCAATTTTAAAAGAAAATAGCAATCGCGATAAAAATTGTACCAATGCACCAACAGAAAATGCAACTACTACAGAAAGTAAAATACCAAAAATGATAAAAGTTGCTTTTTCGTAATTTATATATTCCCAAATAGTATGTTTAATACCGTCAGAACTGCTAGACATTCTAATTAGAGCCATTGCAACAGCAGCACCAAGTAATTCAAATACAATAGAGACGGTTGTAGATGTTGGCATACCAAGTGTATTAAATACATCTAATAATAAAATATCGGTAATCATTACCGCCATAAAAATGTACATGATATTTTGAAAGTTAAACATGGCTGGATTAAAAATTCCTTTACGAGCTACTTCCATCATACCACTTGAGGTAATTGCACCAACAAAAACACCTAAACTGGCAATAATTAATATTTTTTTAATTGAAATTACCTTTGAACCAATAGCAGAGTTTAAAAAGTTTACAGCATCATTACTTACACCAACTATTAAATCAACTATTGCTAAAATTGCTAAAGCAGCAATCATTAAAATGTACATATTATCCATTGTATTATCTAATTTTATTACAAAAGTACAATTACAATGTTAACTTAATGTTACTTTATTATAAGCTTATTATTTTGTTAATAAGTTTATATTTTTAAATGGAATTTGGTTTAAATTCAATATCAATTTAATACCAAGAAGAAATATTTTAGAATATATGTTAATGTATTTGTAATATTATATTTTTAGTTTGATTTAGTCTATAAAAAGCAATATATTTACACAAATTATTATTAACAATTAAAATTGAAAATACTATGGCAGTAATGAAAGTAATCGAAGTAATGGCAAATTCTGACACAAGTTGGGAAGATGCAACAAGAAAAGCAATTAAACATGCTTCAAAAAGTGTTAAACACATGAAATCGGCATTTGTACAATCGCAAAGTGTGGTTGTTAAAGATGGAGATGTATCTGAATTTAGAGTAAACGTAAAAATAACGTTTGAAGTAAAATAGTCTCAGAAAACTTAGACACTTAATCTCTTTTTTAAATGAAAGAGAAGTTAAATTCAAAAAAGGTTAAATTTCATAGAAGTTTAACCTTTTTTGCTGTCTTCCGTCTTCCGTCTTCTGTCTTCCGTCTTC
>WFMU01000146.1 GCA_015488935.1 Flavobacteriaceae bacterium
ATTTATAAGTCAAATAAAGATGAAATAATTGAGTATGGCAAATTTTTGCTTCCAATAGTATTCACGACGAAAAATATTAAAAATTTTAAAACGTGTGGTAATATTTCTACAGAATACTTTGGCATAAATCAAGATAAATTTTTAGAATCATTGGGTTTTAATTCATGTCTAAATAAAAAAATTTCAATTGATGTTGATGGTAATATCAAAAATTGCCCTGCTATGTTTAGGAGTTTTGGTAATATCTCCAACCTTACTTTAGATAAGGCCTTAAGTCATAAGGATTTTAAAAAGTATTGGAATATAACTAAAGATAAAATAAAAATTTGTAAGGATTGTGAGTTCCGCCATGTTTGTACAGATTGTAGAGCATTTTTAGAAAAGCCTAATGATATTTATAGTAAACCATTAAAATGTGGATATAATCCATATACAAACGAATGGGAAGAGTGGAGTAGTAATCCATTAAAACAAAAAACTATTGATTTTTATAATATGAAAGAATTATTAAAAGATAGAAGTGTTAATTCTAAAGATGATTCTTTATAGCAATTCTATAAAAAGATTTTATTTCTGCACTATCCGTCTATGAAAAATAAATTTCACTTCTAAAAAATTAATATAATGAATGCTATTTTTTATTCACTAGGTTGCTTATTTACAATAAAAACACTATTATTTTACATTAGTTTCTTCTGTTTTGTTAATTTAAGAAAAGTAAAATAATTTGATAGTTGCGTCTTACTTCAGTTCATTCATTTTAACCAAATCTTTACTTTTGGCGTATTCGTATCCTTGTTTCCACCAGCGTTTCATTAATTTTTTATTAAAGATTAATGAATTTGTAGTTAAAACAGTAGGTGTATAGTAGAGATTTAATTTTACATTATTGCGTTTAGCTTCTAGTTTACCAATGGCAATATTTTGCTGTTCTACTTGATCTAGCATAAATTCGATTACTGTAGATAATAAAGAAAAAGGACTTGTAGATGGCATTCTGCTGAGGTGCTCTACTTCGGTTTCTAAAATAATAACATCTACTTCTGTGGCACCACGCTCAATGGCTTTTTTAATTGGAACTAAACAGCCAAAACCACCATCGGCATATTCGAAATTATTTTTTTTGAGTAAACTCATAAATGGCACATAATTGCAAGAACCCCAAATCCAATCGCAATAATCTTCGTACGAATAATCATTTATAGATTTGTATTCCACTTCATTAGAAGTTAGATTAGAAACAGTAACAATAACTTCTTTTTTTGATTTTTTTACTTCATCAAAATAGCTTCGTTTTAAATTTCTCTTTATAAAACGTCTTAGGTTTTTACTCTCTCCAAAAGTTTTTCGTCTGTTAATAAAATTCCAAATCGTATTTAAATGTCTAACTCCTACAACTTGTACACCATGTACTTTTTTTACAAAAAATGGATTGTTACTAAAAATAGAGCGTTGTTTAATATTTGCATATAAATATTCCAATTCATCAATTTTTTCTAATGCCAAATGGATAACCATAAGACTTCCTGTAGATGTTCCTAAGATAAGATCGTAATCGTATTTTTTATCTTTAATTAAAAATTTAGCAACACCACCAGCAAAAGCACCTTTACTACCGCCGCCAGAAATTACTAATGCACGTTTATTTTCTTTCACTTTATAGACTTTTATTATTTGGTATTCAACATTTACAAAATTAGTTAAATTATTAATGTTATGGTTTATGAATTTACAAGTTTTACTATGGATTTGTAAAATGCCATCACTTTTAAGTGAAATAATAAGTATAAACCTTACTTTTGCACATAAAAATTATTAAAATTATCTAAAATATGCGTATTAAAGTATTGCTTATTGTCGTTTTAAGTATTGCGATTTTGTTCTCTTGTAAAGAAACAGAAGCTAAAAAAGAACCTAAAAAAGAAGTTTATAAACCAAGAGTAATAAAAAATATTACCTTAAAAAAGTTTGATCATACGAAGTTTGGATTAAAAAATATGAGTAGTATTAGAGCTATTGAATTGGTTGATAGTACTGCATTTTTTATAGGAAGTCAAGGTAAAATATACGGATTTTATCCAAATGGTAATTTTTTAATTACGCCAAATGATTTTTTTGGAGAAAAAAAACCAAATTTTAGAGCAGCGGCACATACTAAAAATAAATTGTATGCTTTGAGTATTGAAAGCCCAGCACTTCTATATCAAATTACCATGAATAGTAAAGATGGTTTAACACATCCAAAAATAGTTTATACCGAGAATCATAAGAAAGCATTTTACGATGCCATGACTTTTTTTGATACAAAAAATGGTATTGCAATTGGCGATCCAACCGACAATTGTTTGTCTATTATAACTACTAAAGATGGTGGAAATTCTTGGCAAAAAATTACTTGTGATAAATTGCCAAAATTGGCCAAAGGAGAAGCTGCTTTTGCTGCAAGTAACACAAATATAGCAACCTATAAAGAGAATGCATGGATTATAACTGGCGGTGTACAATCGCGTGTATTGCATACAAGTGATATGGGAAAATCGTGGCAGATTTACCATACTCCAATGATTGGTGGAAAAGAGAGTACAGGTGCATACTCCGTAGCTTTTTACGATGCAAATAATGGTATTATTTGTGGTGGTGATTATACCAATAAAGCAGGAGATATTGCTAATAAAGCAATTACTACAGATGGCGGAAAAACATGGAAATTGGTGGCAGAAGGTAGATATCCGGGTTACATAAGTTGTGTACAATATGTACCAAATACAAGTGGAAAAGAATTATTTGCTGTTTCTACAGAAGGTATTTATTTTTCAAATACAGCAGGTGTATCTTGGGTAAAAGTAAATGATGAGGGCTATTATACCATTAAATTTATTGATAAAAACACTGCTTGGCTTGCAGGAAATGGTAAAATTGCGAAGATGATTTTAAAATAAACTTTGTATTAAGGTTTCTTCGGTAATCCCTTCGGCATCTGCTTTGTAATTTTTTACAATACGATGGCGTAAAATTCCATATGCTACAGCTTGAACATCTTCTATATCTGGCGAAAATTTACCTTGTATTGCTGCGTGTGCTTTTGCTCCTAAAATTAAGTTTTGTGAAGCTCTTGGTCCTGCGCCCCAATCGATATATTTTTTTACCATTTCGGTAGCAGCATCACTGTTAGGTCTTGTTTTGCCAACCAAACCAACGGCATATTCTATTACATTATCTGCTACCGGAATACGCCGTATTAATTGCTGAAATGCAATAATTTCTGAAGCAGATAAGATTGCATTTATTTGTTGTTTTTTATTTGTTGTAGTACTTTTTACCACTTCAACTTCTTCGTTAAATGACGGATAATCTAAAAATATAGAAAACATAAAACGGTCTAACTGTGCTTCTGGTAATGGATATGTACCTTCTTGTTCAATAGGATTTTGTGTTGCTAATACAAAAAAAGGTTTGTCTAAATCGTAAGAATGACCTGCTACAGTTACTGTTCTTTCTTGCATTGCTTCTAATAAAGCTGCTTGTGTTTTTGGTGGTGTTCTATTAATTTCATCGGCTAAGATGATATTTGAAAAAATGGGACCTTTTAAAAATTTAAACTTTCTATTTTCATCTAAAATTTCGCTACCAACAATATCCGAAGGCATTAAATCTGGTGTAAACTGAATTCTTTTAAAGTTTAAACCAAGAGCTTCAGAAACAGAATTTACCAAAAGTGTTTTTGCTAAACCTGGTACACCAATAAGTAACGAATGTCCACCACATAAAATAGAAATTAGTACATGGTCTATGGCATCTTCTTGTCCAATAATTACTTTACCTATTTCTTTTTTTAAGTTTCCATAGTTAGAAACTAATTTTTTTATTGCATCTACGTCAGACATACAGCTGTATTTTTAATTTAAACTTTTTCTTATTTCTTTAGCCAATTGTACTCAAAAGTACAATTTTTATATTGATTGTGAATTTTAATATACGTATCTTTAATTTTATCTTTTGTCCATTTCTGGATTAATTCTTTTCTTTTTTTATGTAAAGCTAATCTTTTAATTTTTACATAATCTTTATTTAAGTCGGCAGTATGTGCTTCAATTTTACTTTTAACAAGCATTATTTTATACATTTTTTTACCTTCTCTAGTTTCATCATAAAACACATCTGAAAGTTCTCCTTCTTTTAAATTACTAATTCTGGCATAAATAGCAGGATCCATATTGGTTAAATCAAAATGTGTATCGTTAGTCATTGGGTTTATAAGAATTCCTTTGTTCTTATTAGTATCTTTATCGGAAGAATATTTTTTTACAGCATCTTCAAAAGTTATTTTATTTGTAAGTATATCGTTTCTTACTTTTGTAAGCGAATCTTTTACTTTTTCTAAAGTTTCGTCAGAAATTTCGGTTTGAATTAAAATGTGACGTATATCGCGTTCTTTTCCTTTGATTTTATCTACTCTAAGAATATGATAGCCAAACTGTGTTTTAAATGGTTCTGATATTTCTCCTTCTTCTAAGCTAAATGCTACTTCTTTAAATTCTTTTACAAATTGTGTTTCTTTAGTAATTCCGGTATATAAACCACCAGCACCAACTCCAGATTTAGCGGCTGCAGGATCTTGAGAATATATAATGGCTTTCATTCTAAAATTACCACCATTTTCGATATCTGCTTTTATTTTATTTAACTTTTCGATTACAGCTTTATTTTCTTTTTCATCAGGTTTTGCTTCCATAACAATTTGCCCTAATTCTATTTCGGTTCCAAATTCTGGAACACTATTTGCTTCTTTTAAACTATTAAAATAACTGGTAACTTCTTCTGGAGTAACATCTGTGCCACTAGTAATTTTCGCTTGCATTTGCTTTATTAGTTGTCCTTCTTTTTCTACATTAAAAAGTTCTTTTTTAATATCACTTAAATTACTAAATCCAAAAAAATCTAGCATTTTTTCTTTAGTTCCTAATTGTTTTTTAAAATATTCAATTTTTCTATCTACTTCACTATTAATAGCAGCGTCATTAACTTCAATACTATCAATTACAGCATGGTGAGCCAATAATTTATCGTTCATTATTTTTTCTAAGATAGTACATTCCGAGATATTACTTTTCCCTTCATTTTCTTGGTCTAATTGTAGTTTTGCAGCAGTAACCTCAGAGTATAATACGATGTTTTTACCAACTACGGCAGCAACACCATCTATTTTAACACGCTTTTGTGCCATACTTTGTAAAGAGGTAATTACTAGTAAAAATATGGTTACTTTATTTATAAATTTCATATTGTCCATTTTTA
>WFMU01000147.1 GCA_015488935.1 Flavobacteriaceae bacterium
TTAAAATATATGGTGATGATTTAGAAATGCTGAATAAAAAGGCTAACGAAATTAAAAAAGCCATTCAAAATGTACAAGGAGCTGCAGATATTATTGTAGAAAAAACTGCTGGATTACCACAAATGAATGTAAAATTTGACCGAACCAAAATAGCACGATATGGTCTTAATATTTCCGATTTAAACGAAATGATTGCCATGGGATTTTCTGGTCATAAAGCAGGAAGTATTTTTGAAGGCGAAAAGAAATTTGATTTGGTTTTACGACTCGATAAAGATATTCGTAAAGATATTAGCGATTTAAAAAATTTGTATGTGGATTTACCGTCTGGCAGAAAAATTCCACTAAGCGAACTTGCAAGTATTACGTATAAAAAAGGTGCCGCAAAAATATCTCGCGATGATACCAAACGAAGAGTTGTAGTTGGAATTAATGTTCGTGATAGAGACTTACAATCGGTTGTAGATGATATTAAACAAGTTATAGATACCAAAGTTAAAATTCCTGTTGGCTATTCGGTTACGTATGGTGGACAATTTGAAAATTTACAATCTGCCAAAGCGAGATTAGCAATTGCAGTACCAGTTGCATTGGTTCTTATATTTATATTGCTCTTTTTTGCTTTTAATTCGGCAAAAGAAGCCATGATTATTTACTCTGCAATTCCTTTTGCTGCCGTTGGTGGAATTTTCTTTTTATGGCTTAGAGATTTGCCTTTTAGTATTTCGGCAGGTATTGGTTTTATTGCCTTATTTGGTATTGCCGTTTTAAACGGAATTGTATTAATCGAAGAATTTAAAGAACTAAAACACAGCGGTATGAAAACAGATGACGAGTTAATTATTTTTGGTGCAAAAAGTCGGTTAAGAGCCGTTTTGCTTACAGCCTTAGCTGCTGCATTAGGTTTTTTACCTATGGCAATTTCTAATGGTGCTGGAGCAGAAGTACAACGTCCATTAGCAACCGTAGTTATTGGTGGATTAATTACATCTACTTTACTTACATTATTGGTATTACCAGTTTTATACGCCATTTTTGATAGTAAAAAAGCACGTAAGCGATTTCATCTAAAAAATAAAAAAAGTGTGGTAATTCCCATTTTTGTTTTATGTATTTCTTTGGGAAGTTTTGCACAAACAAATCCACTTAACTTAGAAGATTTAAAACAATTGGCTTTCAAAAACAATGCAAGTTTAAAAGCATTGCAATTGGAAACTAATCGTACTGAATTATTAGCAAATGCATCAAATTCGTTTGCAAAAACAGAAGTTTCTTATGAGCATCTCAATGATAAAATAACCGAAGGAATTGGTATATTTCATACACTTGGAATATCACAAGATTTTAGTATGCCAACGGTTTATAAGGCAAATAAAAACTTTAGAAAATCTAAAATTGGTATTGCTAATGCAAATTTAGAATTAAAAAAACTCCAAATAGAAAAGGAGGTTACAGCTTCGTATTATCAGTATATTTATACGAAAGAGAAGGAGCAAGTATATCAATTTTTAGATAGTTTATACCGTAAATTTGCACATAATGCAAAACGTAGATTTGAACTTGGCGCAACAAATTATTTAGAAAAAATAACTGCCAAGTCCAAGCAAATGCAACTTCAAATGAAACACAAACAAGCTTTAGAAGATGTACAATTTGCAAGGTTGCAAGTGCAAAAAATTATACAAGCAAAACGCATTGTTACAGTTGCTACAATTCCGTTGACAAAACTAGCCGTAAATAATGTGCCAATTAATACTAATAAAGGTTTAGATTTTTATAAAGCACAAAGCAATATGTTAGCAACGCAAACTAAATTAGCAAAAAAACAACTACTACCAAATTTTAATTTAGGGTATAGTTATGGTATCAATTCTTTTTTAAAAGGAAATGCAAATACCTTTCTGGTTGGTTTAAAAATTCCTTTGTTAAATGGTGCACAAAAATCAAAAATAAAAGCATCTAAAATAGCACAAGAAATCGTTGTTGAAGAAACTAGTAATTACAAATTATTATTAGAAACAAAACAAAAGCAACTCTTATCACAATTAAAAAAGTACGAAGAAGCAGTACTCTATTTTGAAACAGAAGGTAAAACGTTATCAAAAGAAATTCTAAAAACTGCAAACTTGAGTTTTAAACATGGAGAAATTGATTTTTTTCAATACATCCAAAGTATCGATAATGCGTATCAAATTGTACTTTCTAACTTAGAAAATTTAAACAATTATAACCAAACGGTAATAAAAATAAACCATTTAACATTATAGTTTTAGTAAAATCTAGAACCATTAAAAAACAAATAATAATGAGAAATTTAAAATATATAACAACAATAGCAATCCTAATATTTATGATTAGTTGCAAAAAAGAATCTGCCGAAAAACAAGTAAAAATCGAGGATACTGTAAAAGAAGTACATGGCGAAGAAGAACATATAGAAGTAACAAAAGCACAATTTGACAGTAGTAAAATGCAATTAGGAAAATTTACAAAACAAGCATTTCCTGAGCTTATAAAAACTTCTGGAATGATTGATGTTCCACCACAAAACAAAGCAGTAATTACTTCGTATTATGCAGGAAATGTAAAAAAATCTAATTTGTTAATTGGCGATAAAATTCGCAAAGGACAAGCATTAGTAACTATTGCAAATCCAGAATTTATAGACATGCAACAAGAATACCTCGAAATTCACGAGCAATTAAATTTTTTAAAAACAGAATACGAACGTCAAAAAACACTATTTGATGAAAAAATCACTTCGCAAAAAAAACTACTTAAAAGCAAAAAGTGAATACCAAAGAAAAAAAGCAAAATACAATGGTATTCGTAAAAAATTACAGATGTTAAACATTTCTCTAGCAGACGTTGAAAGCGGCAGGATTACTTCTACGGTTACATTATATGCGCCAATAAGCGGTAGTGTTACTAAGGTAAATGTGAGTAAAGGAACCTATGTCTCTCCACAAGACATTGTAATGGAAATTATAAATACAAACCACATTCATATTGAATTAACTGCTTTTGAAAAAGACGTAATGAAGATTAAAAAAGGACAAAAAATTCGTTTTAAAATACCAGAAGCTTCAAACGAATATCACGATGCAGAAGTACACCTCGTTGGTAAATCTATTAATGAAGAAACGAGAACTTTAAAAGTACATGGACATTTACATAACGAAGCAAAAAATGAATTTGCCGTAGGTATGTTTGTCGATGCACAAATAGAAATTGCAAACAAGGAGGCACTTGCATTACCAGAAAGTGCTGTTTTGGAAGAAGGTGAACATCATGTGATTTTAAAATTAGAATCCGATAAAAATGGCGTGTATCATTTTACACCTATAGAAGTTGAAATTGGTAAAAAATATAATAATTTTGTTGCCATAAAATCCGATAAAATAAAAGGCACTGATACTTTTTTAATTAAAGGTGGTTACTCTTTGGTTGGTGCCGAAGAAGGTGGAGGACATTCGCATTAATCGTAACAAAAAATTAAAATTATGAGCAAACAAGAAGATTTAGATTGCAAAGATGGTGCTTGTGCAGTAGATTACACCAAAGATACGCCAGTTAAAGAAACCATTTCATTTAACAAAGAATACATAAAACCTATGGTTGGATTGCTTTTTTTAGTCATAGGAATTGGTTTAGAATTTTTTAAAATTCCTTTTTTTAAAGGATATATTCCATTGCTTTGGTTCGGAATAATTTACATTTTTATTGGAGGACCAATTGTGTTAAAATCGCTAAAACTAATTGTCAAAGGCAATATTTACAACGAATTTGTTTTAATGTCTGTAGCAACAATAGGAGCTTTTTTAATTGGTTCGTATGCAGAAGGTATTGCCGTTATGCTATTTTATGTAATTGGAGAACTTTTTCAGGAATCTGCTGTAAATAAAGCAAAACGCTCTATTGAGTCTTTACTAAAAGTACAAGTAGAAGAAGTTACCGTTTTAGAAAATGGTAATCAGATTATAAAACATCCTAAAGAAGTTAAAATCGGACAAATAATTCAAACTAAAGCTGGACAAAAAATTGCTTTGGATGGTAAATTAATTTCTGAAAAAGCCATACTAAATACAGCAGCCTTAACTGGCGAATCTAAACCAGACAACAAAGAAAAAGGTGCTATTGTTTTAGCTGGAATGATTAACTTAAATAAATTAATAGAAATAGAAGTAACCAGCAAATACGAAGATACAAAACTCTCCAAAATCCTAAAATTGGTACAAGAAGCTGTTGGTAAAAAAGCAAAAACACAACTTTTAATAAGTCGCCTTGCAAAAATTTATACACCAATTGTATTTTGGCTCGCAGTTACTCTAGTTATAGTACCGTATTTCTTTTTAGGAACAGATTACCATTTCCAAACATGGTTACAAAGAGCCTTAATATTTTTAGTAATTTCTTGTCCTTGTGCCCTAGTAATTTCCATTCCATTAGGATATTTTGGAGGAATTGGAGCAGGTTCTAAAAATGGCATCTTATTTAAAGGCTCCAATTTTTTAGATATGATGACTAAAGTAGATACAATAGTAATGGATAAAACAGGTACGCTTACCAAAGGTGTTTTTGAAGTTCAAGAAATTGTAACCAATGACTTTGATAAAGAATTATTGATAAGTTTAACTGCCAATTTAGAGAAAAATTCTACACATCCAATTGCAGATGCCATTGTAAAATATGCAAAATTATCCAATAAAAATACAGATTATAAAGTTGCAAATGTAGAAGAAATATCTGGACATGGTTTACGTGGCAAAGTGGACAAATATCAAGTGTTAGCAGGAAATATTAAATTGATGGAAAAATTTGCTGTTGACTATGATAAAAGATTAAAAATCAATACTGAAACTATTGTAATTGTTGCCATAAATAAAAAATATGTTGGTTATATCGCCATTGCAGATACAATTAAGGACGATGCTTTATTAGCCATAAAATCTTTACAAGAACTTGAAAAAGTAAAGCAAATAGTAATGCTTTCTGGAGATAAACAGTTGGTAGTGGATAAAGTTGCAAAACAATTAGGCATAGATAAAGCTATTGGAGGTTTATTACCAGAAGATAAAATTGTTGAAGTAGAGAAATTAAAGCAACAAGGTAGCACTATTGCTTTTATTGGAGATGGTATTAACGATGCTCCAGTAATCACATTATCGGATGTTGGACTTGCTATGGGAGGATTAGGTTCTGATGCTGCAATAGAAACAGCAGATGTAATTATTCAAACAGATCAACCTTCAAAGATTGCAACTGCTATAAAAATTGGAAATGCCACTAATAAAATCATTTGGCAGAATATTACCCTTGCTTTAGGTGTAAAAATTCTAGTTTTAATTCTTGGAGCAATGGGTATGGCAACCATGTGGGAAGCAGTTATTGCAGATGTAGGTGTAGCACTACTTGCCATATTAAACGCAGTAAGAATTCAAAGAATGAAGTTTTAACTGTAACAAAAATAACAAATACAAAAAATATAATTAATACTTTTACAAAAACGATTTTACAATGAAACACTTAATTTATATTCTATTATTATTAGGAATAACATTAAATACCAATGCACAAAATCAGTTGGCAATTCCACCAACTATTGATAATACAAACATCAATTTAACATTACAAAATGGAACACATTCCTTTTTTGTTGGTCAAACTACAGCAACCATGGGTGTTAATGGAAATATATTAGGACCTACATTAATTTTACATAAAAATACGAATGTAAATATTAATGTAACTAATAATTTAGGGCAACCTACAACAATTCACTGGCATGGAATGCATATTTCTGCATCTAATGATGGAGGACCACATACCGTAATTCAGCCAGGAACAACATGGAATCCACAGTTTACCGTAATGAATAATGCATCTACCATGTGGTATCATCCACACTTAGACGAATTTACCGATGAACATGTAAGCAAAGGAATTGCTGGTTTAATAATTATTAAAGATGCTACAGAAGCACTTTTAAATTTACCTAGAACTTATGGCGTAGATGATATTCCACTAGTGGTACAAACAAAAGATTTTGATGCCAATTATCAAATTGTAAACCATTCTAATTCTGACGATATTGTTATGGTAAATGCAACGGTAAATCCACAAACAGATGTACCAGCACAGGTTGTTCGACTTCGATTATTAAATGGTTCATCGCAACGTGTTTTTAATTTTGGTTTTTCTGGAAATAAAACTTTTTATCAAATTGCTACCGATGGCGGACTTAAAGAAGCTCCTTTAGCATTAACTAGATTACAATTATCTCCCGGAGAACGTTCCGAAATATTGATCGATTTATCTGGTATGCAAGGACAAACATTACAACTAATGAGCTATGCTTCTGAGTTTCCTAACGGAATTTATGGCGCAACAAATCCAGGAATGGGTTCTTTTATGCAATTAACAGGTTATAATCCGAATCCGTTAAATGGTACTAATTATAATATTTTACAATTAAATGTAGTTGCACAAACTATAAATCCAGTTACTACGATTCCAAATTATCTAGTAACATTAACTCCTTTGTTAGAAAGTAATTCTAACCAAGCAAGAACACTCACGCTAAGACCTGTTTCTGGAGGGCAACAACAGTTAAATGGCGATTTTACTATTAATGGTGTAAGCTTAGATATGAATACGATAAATATTACAATACCATTAAACAATACAGAAATTTGGACAATCACAAACAATTCAGCTATTTCACATCCTTTTCATATTCATGATATTCAATATTATATTTTAGATATAAATGGAAATCCTCCTCCTGCTTATGCACAAGGTTTAAAAGATACTTTTTTAGTTCCATCTGGAGGTGGAAGTATGCGTATTATTACCAAATTTGAAGATTTTGCAGATGATACCATACCATATATGTACCATTGCCACATGTTAACACATGAAGATGGTGGAATGATGGGGCAGTTTGTTGTAGTTGACCCAACTGCCAATATAGATGATATAACACTTCAAAATGGATTTCAATTATTTCCTAATCCATCAAAGAATATTTATATGACAGCATCTTTAAATAACAAAAATGAAAAAATTACAGCTTATGCTGTCATAAATGCATTAGGACAAATTGTTAATTATCATAAAATTCATAAAAATGAAATAAGTAATATGTATTCTTTTCCTGTGTTTGAATACGGTGCAGGTATATATCATCTTAAAATATTTACAGAAAAAAATATCTATACAAAAAAGTTTATGGTTAAATAAACAATTCAAACCTTAAACAAGTCGTGATATAAACAGAGTAAGTATCTTCACTTACCAGCATAACAGTCAGGGTTTCATTTCAAATGAAACCCTGACTATGGTATCTTTATTTAAAACTCTAAAAAATCTGTTAGGTTTAGAATTTTAAAAATTTAATCTATATAATCTTCAATTGGATTACAAGAACATACTAAGTTACGGTCTCCATACGCATCATCTACTCTACGTGTTGGAGGCCAATATTTATTTTCTTTTACAAAAGGTAATGGATAGGCTGCTTCTTGTCTAGAGTAGCTATAAATCCATGTGTCTTTGGTTAGCATTTCTTCGGTATGTGGTGCATTTTTTAATACCGAATCTTCGCCTTCTACATAAGCATCTATTTCTTTTTTGATTTGTACCAGAGCATCTATAAAACGATCTAATTCTTCTTTACTTTCGCTTTCGGTAGGTTCTATCATTAATGTTCCTGCTACTGGAAAGGAAACGGTTGGTGCGTGGAACCCAAAGTCCATCAGGCGTTTAGCGATGTCGGTAACTTCAATTCCTTTGGCTTTAAATTCTCTAAAATCTACAATCATTTCGTGTGCAGCAAAACCTTTTTCTCCTTTATATAGTAGCTTGTAATGCTTTTCTAATTTTGATTTTAGATAATTGGCATTTAAAATGGCATAAGTTGTAGATTCGGTTAATCCATCGCTACCTAACATTTTAATGTATGAATACGAAATTAAATCTACCAATGCGGAGCCATAAGGTGCCGATGAAACTGCAGAAATGGCATTGCTACCACCTGTTTTTATTATTGGATTTGTTGGTAAAAATTCTGCCAAGTGTTTTATTACGCATATTGGTCCAACTCCAGGACCACCGCCACCATGTGGTATGGCAAAAGTTTTATGTAGGTTTAAGTGACATACGTCTGCACCGATGGTTGCAGGATTTGTTAATCCTACTTGTGCATTCATGTTTGCTCCATCCATATAAACCTGTCCACCATTAGTATGAATGATTTCGGTTATTTCTTTTATAGCCGATTCAAACACACCATGTGTAGATGGATAGGTAACCATTAATGCTGCTAGGTTATCTTTATGTAATTCTGCTTTTTCTCTTAAATCGTTTACATCTATATTGCCTTCTTCGTTTGTTTTGGTAACTACAACTTTCATTCCTGCCATTACTGCAGAAGCGGGATTTGTTCCATGTGCAGATGCAGGTATTAGACAAATATTTCGATGTGCTTCGTTATTTGCTTTATGGAATGCTCTAATTACCATTAATCCAGTGTATTCTCCTTGGGCACCTGAATTTGGTTGTAGCGATGTTGCGTCAAAACCTGTAATTACATTTAGGTATTCTTCTAAATTGTGCAACATTTCTCGGTATCCTAATGCTTGACTTCTTGGCACAAATGGATGGATATTATTCCATAATCCTGTACTTAGTGGTAACATTTCGCTAGCGGCATTTAATTTCATGGTGCATGATCCTAAGGAAATCATTGAATCGGTTAACGAAATATCTTTGCGTTCTAATCTTTTGATGTAACGCATCATTTCGGTTTCGGAGTGGTATTTGTTAAATACTTCGTGTGTTAAAAAATCGGATTTTCTTTCTAGTGTTGCAGTGATTTTAGAACAAATGGAGCAGTTACTTAAATGAATAGAGTCTAAGTGTTCGGCTTCAGCCAATACATTTAAAATGGTATTTACATCATCTACGGTTGTAGTTTCATTTAAAGATATTCCAATGGTTGTATTGTCTATTATTAAAAAGTTGATTTCATTTCTTTCTGCAATAAATTTTACTTTTTCGGAATTGCTTACAGTAACTTTTAAAGTATCAAAAAAGGAATTGTTTGTTTGTGTAAGTCCTAATTGTTTTATTCCTTCATTTAATGTATTAGTAAGAGAATGTATTTTTTTTGCAATACATTTAATACCATCTTGTCCGTGATAAACGGCGTACATTCCAGCCATTACTGCCAATAGTACTTGTGCTGTACAGATATTTGAGGTTGCTTTTTCACGTTTTATATGTTGTTCACGTGTTTGTAAAGCCATTCGTAGGGCTTTGTTACCATCTGCATCTACGGTAATTCCGATGATACGTCCTGGTATTTTACGTTTATAATGTTCAGATGTTGCAAAATAACCTGCATGAGGTCCTCCGTATCCAAGAGGTATTCCAAAGCGTTGTGTTGTTCCAACGGCAACATCTGCACCCATTTCTGCTGGTGGTTTTAGTAAGGCTAATGCCATTAAATCTGCAGCTACTACCACTTTAGTTTCGTTGGTATGTGCTTTTTCTATAAAGGATGTATAATCGTAAATTTGTCCGTTTTTTGCAGGATATTGTACTATTGCTCCAAAAATGGTATCATTAAATTTAAATTTTTGATGATTTTCGAATACTAATTCTATTCCTAATGGTTTGGAGCGTGTTTTTAGTATGGAAATGGTTTGTGGTAATACTTCATTTGATACAAAAAAAGTATTTGCATTATTTTTTTTCTGCGTTCTAGTTCTGTCGTTATACAACATAATCATTGCTTCTGCAGCAGCGGTACCTTCATCTAGTAAAGAGGAATTTGCCATTTTAAATCCTGTTAAATCACTTACCATGGTTTGGTAATTGAGTAAGGCTTCTAATCGTCCTTGCGAAATTTCTGCTTGATATGGTGTGTAGGATGTGTACCAACTTGGATTTTCAAAAATATTTCGTTGGATAACTGCTGGTAGTATGGCTTCGTTATATCCTAGACCAATATAGGTTTTATAGACTTTGTTTTTATTGGCTAATTCACCAATATGACAAGCGAATTCGATTTCACTCATTGGTTTGGGTAAATCTAGTTCATTTTTTAGTCGAATATCTGAAGGTAAGGTGTTATATATTAATTCATCTAGCGATTTTACGCCAATGGATTTAAGCATTTCTTGTACGTCTTTTTTACGAGGACCAAGGTGTCTTGTTACAAAAGAATCTGTTTGCATAATTTAAAAAATTTGATACAACAAAAATAAATAAAATTAAGATTATAATCTCTTTTATTATCGAAGTTATTTTACAACTTTTTTAGTTTAAAAATAAGAAATCAGTTTTCTCCTTATAAACTGTAATAGAAGTCCTTACCGTAAATGTGTTTTTAAGACATAACATTGTATCAGACAAAATAACTAAAAAATAGGATTCTATCTAGGACCTAAAAACAAATACTACTTTAACTAAAAACCATACAATTATGAGAGCTTTAAAAATTATTTTCGTATTAATCTTATTATCTGTTTCATTAAACTCGTGTTCGTATTATGAAGATAATACAGATGAAGGTATCAATACAATTGAAAACACACAATTAACAGGAGGTGATGAGGAAGCAGATGATGGAAGTAAATAATAGATTAATTTAATTACTCTGTATCAAATTTAATTGATTTACTACGATGATGGATTAATACATCTGAAAAGTAAATCAATTTTTTATTTAGTCAAGTTAAAAAAAGAACTGTGTTTTAGAATATTTTTTAAGTCTATACCAGCGTTTTTTCTATATTTGTGTAAATTTAACTTTTTGATGAAGGGAATCTTACAAATAAAAATGTCTTATCTAGTTGTAATAATATTTGCTTTATTTAGTGGTTGTAATTTAAAAGTTGAATCTGCTAAGAATGATAAAAAAATAGATAATATTAGTATTTGGATTTCGCAAATTGAAAATGATTCAATAGAGATATCACAACGTAAAAAACTTTTAATTACCACTTACACACAAATATTAAAAGAGAAGCCAAATAGAAAAAATAATAAAAATTTAAGTAAAATAGCCTACCAAAGTTTAAAATTTAAGGATACATTTCTGTTTAAAAAAATAAACAGAAATGCATTAGAATTAGCAATAAAAATGAAAGATTCGTTTGCTATAGGAGATCTTCATTGGAATTATGCAAGTTATTATAACAAAATAGAAGTTTATGATAGTGCTTATTATCATTTTAATAAAGCTTATCGATATTTTGATAATCCTAAAAATCAAAAATTCGCTGCTAAAATGCTTTATGGTATGGCATTTATTAAAGGAAGATTTAAAGATTATACCGAAAGTGAAATTTTAAATATAAGAGCAATTAAAAAATATAAATATTTGGAGGATACTTTAGC
>WFMU01000148.1 GCA_015488935.1 Flavobacteriaceae bacterium
AATAAAATCTTTAGTTTTATTTATAGATGAAAAAGAAAAATTTATAAAAATAATCAATAACGCTTTACAATAAACTACGATAACAAATTACCAAATACCTATTCAGAACAATGAAACAGCAATGGTCATTACACCCTTATGAAAGGGAAACAACACGTATTATCTGAGGTTAACCTAATAATATGCTACAACCTTAGGAAATTTTATCGTCATTTTTGGAAAAATACCTCGAAAACAAGGTTGAAAAGAGCTAATATCCTATTCTTTTTTGTATGTATAAAGCTATTTTACTCGTTTTTAACCCTTTGTTTTTTTCAATACCAATAAATACATCTAAAGAAACATCTAAATTCGAGCTTATATAAACTAAAATAATGTATTTTTGGTTTGCATTTCTGTTATTACGCAGACTTTCGTTATCCTTAATTAAACAGAAAAAAATTATCATTAAAATAAGGAGGAAAAACAATGAAAAATGTATTTTTAATTATAGTAACAATAATTACATTTATAAATGTAAATGCGCAAACACCGCCAATTATATATGTTGCAGGTGATGGAAGTGGAGATTATAATTGTGATGGAATAAGCGACCAAATCGAAATAAATCAAGCATTAGATTTTGTTGCAAACAATTCAAATTATACAACCGTTTATCTTAAAGGTCAAAATACCTATTGGATTAATGAACCTATTTTCATTTCAGAAAACACAACATTAGAAGGAGATACTAATGCTGTTGTAAAACTAATTGATAATGCTGGATGGAATACAAAATTTAAACCACTTATTGGACAAACAGGACTTACTTACACATCTGGTTTAGGAGACCCAAGTATAACCACAGGAAATATAACAATTAGAGGTTTTGAACTTGATGGCAATAGACAAAATCAAACAGAACCTTCTGGAAATTCGTATTACAATGCCATTGTTTTACAAAATTGCTATAATATAACAATCAATAATATGTATATTCACGATTGTTTAGCAGACGCGCTTCAAACTGGCTATGATTTGTATGGTTTTGACATTAATCTTCAATATTATAATAATCGCATACACCGTAGTGGACACGATGGAATAATTGTTATCAATTGCAAAAACTTTAAAATACACGATAATATTTTTACAGATAATAGAACAGATGCTCATATTAGAGTACAAAATTGCAACCATTTTAAAATTTACAATAATATTGGAGGAAATAATCCAAACAGACAATATACTGGTGGAATAGGAATTTCGATGCAAGCAAATGGAGACACGCCTCTTAATGATGCAGAAGTATATAATAATTATTTTTATGGAAAAGGATACTATTATGGTATTTGGCTTTGGCAAAGAAATGGAGGAGGCACATTACATACGCACGAAAATGTGTATATACATCACAATATAATTTCATGGTTTCAAAAAGGAGGAATAGGAATAGAAGGTTTTCATAATACACGTATCGAAAACAATATTATACAATCAGATGGAGGTCTCGAAAACACATTCCCTGCTCCCGGAATTGTATTTTTAGGTGGAGACCCTACAAATAATATAAGTGGATTTCAAACCATCGTAAAAAACAATATTATTGTTGATAATATTACCTATGGAATAGATAATCGGCAACCCACAATTCATTCTTTTATTTCGGACTATAATTGCATTAATGGAAATCTTTTGGGTAATTATAATAATGTAACATCCACAACAGACATGTATGCAAACCCAAAATTAGCAAGTAATAATTTATTTCAATTATATAATACAATTCTAAATACAAATTGGACAAATGCTAACACTACAGGAGATTATTCGGGAGATTTAGGAGCAAATGAAGCAAAGTTGATGTACCATCTAAAATCAGAATTTGGTCGTTGGAACGGAACACAATGGGTTGTTGACAGTAGCACAAGCCCTTGCATTGATGCAGGTAATCCTGCTGATGATTATTCTAATGAACCAACACCTAACGGAAATTTAGTAAATTTAGGTGCTTATGGCAACACTGCATATACGTCTAAAAGTTCCAATCCATCAAGTATAGTTGATATTAATAATATAAACGATTTTATATATCCAAATCCAATATTAGATAAAATAATAGTTCCAAGTGAATTTATAAATGCGAAATATGCAATCTATACGTTAACAGGAAAACTTATAAAATTCGGTACATTAAACCCAAATGAAATTAAAATATCTGAATTAAATTCTGGAATGTACATTCTTAAAATTAGAAATTACAATTCAAATAAAATAAGAATGTTTAAAATAATAAAAGAATGATGCGTAGGTAAATGGTAATTTTACTTATAAACCTCTCACAGAATTGTACAGGATACTCTAGCATCATACAGCTTAATAGTACCAAAAATAGTTGGTATTACTGCATTACTACAAACTTTTTACTCAATATTTTACCATTTAATTTTAGGTTAGAAATATAAATTCCTGTTGTAGGATTATCTTTTAAATCCCATGGAATTGTTAGCTGTTCTGTACCTTTTTTAAAGCCTTCTTTTTTCCAAACGGATTGCCCTAATATATCAAATACCTCCAATGTATATGCTCCTATTTCGTTAGAGTTTAAATTAAAATCAATATGGTCATTAGAAGCTATTATAGTAAAGGATGAATTATTAGTTTCTGTATTTAAAACATCTAAAGTTCCATACGATTCTAAAATTTTATCGATGATGGTTTCTAGCAATACATCTAAATCGCCAGTAGTATCAATTCCATCAATAAAATTATTCAAATCTGTAACATCAACACCATTGGCAAGTAAACTATCTCTTACATCTAATAAAGTAGAAATATAACGTACATCTGTAATTCCAGCACGATATCCTTCCCAAGCAATTGTACCAACCAAACCACTGGTTGTAGGATAGGTAAAGGCTTCTTCACGATAATTAGAAGTACCGTCAAAATCGTTCCAAAAAGCACCTCTATGTGCTTGATATGCCCAATCCATTGCTCCATCAAAGCCTTTTTGCCATAATTTAATACCAAAATTTCTTCGATATACTTCTGGATTTTCTACACCAACTTGCGGAGAAGCATAGCTAAAAATTAATTTACCTGCACCATGCCAATTTGCAACTTGAGTATCGGCACTGGCTGATGTAGCACCTCCTGCAAAAACAATTTGATCTAAATATTGCCCAACCATATCAAATGTACTTGTATATCCTGCCACAAATACTTTAGCTCCTGCATTATGCACATCATTCATATAGCCAATTTCATTTGCTGTTGTTGCTTCATCAATAGCATAAATATATAATTCGTTTGCATTATAGCCTTTACTTGCTAATATATTTTGAAAATTAGTAATATCATTTGTTAAAACAGAAGTGCTTTGTACACCATTTGGAAAAATACCAATACCCAAAGTATAAAATCTATCTGTAGGAAAACCTAGTTGGTTTCTAATATCCAATTCTTGTCCTAATTTAGATGGTCTATTGTAACTATTTGGATATAAGACACCATGTTTTTTCAAATCTTCTAATTCTAATGAAAATTGCGCTACAGTTTTTTGATAAGAGTTTACAGGAATTGCATTATCTACAATTCTAGCAGGATAATATAGAGAATATACCAATCTAGACGCAGCTAAATCAAAAGGTAAAACTTCAATAGTTATTGGAAATTCTTTCATTACTTCTCCTAAAGGGTTTTTGATTTTAAATGTAGAAGTATAACTACCTGCTACCACATTATCTGGAACATGAATAATATTCCATATTAATTTATAGCGAATGGCATCAAAATTTATAGGCTGTAAGGTATTACTATCGTTAAAAGTTATGGAACGTGTATCTGGAAAAGTACCATTTTGTTCCGAAATATTAATATAACTTTCTACGTTTGTAGCATTATCGATTATTTTAAGTTCGTTAGTTTCGGTTGTAAAATTAACTTTTACTAAACTTTCATCTTTTAATAATAATTCTGGTGTAATAAATTTCTCCGTTCTGTTAATATGTGTATTATTTAAACCTGCTTGATACCATATTTTTGCAACATAAGTATCTAGGTTACTTGCATCAAAAGAGCCATTATCTCCAATAAAATTTGTGTTTTCAATAGTATAACCATCACCTTCTATACACATTGGTTCTAAGAGTGTTGCTATGGAGCGATACTCTCCTCTTGTCATTCTTAAATTATACGAGGTTACTTCTTCTAAAAAATCAGGTGTATCATAACCATTAAATCGATAGTATTTCATTGCATCTATCTTATAAGCAGAAAGTTCTTGTTGCGTATCTAAACTAGCAGCTAATCGCAAATTGGAAGATAAGTAACTTTCTAATAAATGATCTACATTATTCATTAAAGAAGCATTAAAATAATTAGGTGTACTATTACTACTGGCATTTATTGCATACATAGTAGCAATATCTTGCTGTATTTCTGCATAACTAGAATTAAGTCTATCCAATAAAAATTGTTGCTTTGTACATAGCGTAACACCATCTGTATTAACAATTTCAGGTAAATTTGTAAACCTTGTATTTCGAATATCTATTGAATCGTGTACACGTGCTAAATAAGCATTCCAACTATCGGTATATCCTTGTGCAAAAGATGCGGGATTGGTATGCGTTCCTGTTAAACTTATATTATCTAAATACAACGATAAATCCAAAGGACCTTTTCCAAATACAAGAATTCCTATCATATTTAATGTTATACCTAGATCATTTGGATTTCCATCATACGCTAAATGTCGAATAGCTCTATCTTTTTTGTTAAAAAGAAGCGTACTAACATCGTCTCTTTGAATAGTTTGCCATGTATTTGCCGTAGAAATATAAGAAGATAAAAAACCAACACCTGTTCTACTTATAGGATAATAAGGAGTGTTATAACCAAATCGCACATGGTCTTTTGTAGCATCATCTACCATAACATCTGCCGAAAAACTTAAAGAACCTCCATCATTAGCTTCTGGACTATTAACAGGTATTTTTAAATAGTAATACCATTTTGCATCTGGATTTGCCAATCCATCAATATGTGCCGTAATGTGAATAGAACTAGTTCCGCCACCAGGTCCAGGAGCTCCATAAGTAAAATTTGGAGTAGGCATATTCATTCCAGAACTTTTTACCCAATTAGTCATAGTTGTAGTTCCTTCAAAACTTTCTGTAAATGAAAAATTTTCTATTTGTGCAAAAACAATTAGATTAATTAATAATGTAATTGAAGTGAGTATCTTTTTTATCATATTATTGTTAGTTTACACAAAAATACATCTATTTTTTTTACTAGCACTACCCTTTTGGGTAGTTTTATAGAAACAAAAAAATGCTAAATAACCATTAAATTAAAGTAGTAAATACAACTTTTACCGTTAAAAAACATCCAATAAAACAAAATTACGATTTTCCCTTTGAGTTCCAGAAATTTTAATACACACTATGAG